>CAKZJK010000199.1 GCA_936942565.1 uncultured Caulobacter sp.
TATGTCGACGAGCACCTGCCCAGCTACGCGCGGCCAGTCTTCCTTCGGCTGCAGCAGGCGATCGAGACGACCGGCACCTTCAAGTACCGCAAGGTCGATCTGGTGGGCGACGGCTTCGACCCGACGCGGACCAAGGACCCGCTGTACTTCCGCGATCCCGCCAAAGGCTATGTGAAGATCACCAAGGCCGTCTTCGCCAAGATCCACGCCGGCGGCTACAAGCTCTGAGCCCTTCGGCTTGCCGCGACGTCAGGTTGCGGCGCGATTGAACGGGGGCGGCTTCGTGGCTATATGGCGGTGTCCGATCCGTGGGCCTTGTGTGTGGCGGCCCTTAAAGATCCCATTCCAGTCAAAGGGATAGTGTCCCCCGCCATGCTTCTGACCATGCTGAAGGCCAAGCTGCACCGCGCCACGGTGACCCAGGCGGACCTCGACTACGAGGGTTCGATCGCCATCGACCGCGACCTGCTGGACGCCTCGGGCATCCTGCCCAATGAGCAGGTCGACGTGCTGAACATCACCAACGGAGCGCGCTTCACCACCTACGCGATCGAAGCCCCGCGCGGGTCGAAGGTCATCGGCGTCAACGGCGCGGCCGCGCGCCTGGTGCAGAAGAACGATCTCGTCATCGTGGTGACCTACTGCCAGATGCCGGCCGAGGAGGCGCGCAACTACGCCCCGACCGTCGTGCTGCTGGACGAAGGCAACCTGATCAAGAAGGCGGCCTGACGCATGACCCGTCGCCTGGCCCTGGTCGTCATCGCCGCCGCGGGCCTGTCGGCCTGCTCGCCCAAGCTGCCCGCCGGCATCGACGAAGCCGCCCTGACCCAGGCGATCGGCAAGTCGATCGGCTCGCCGTCGACCTGCGTGATCGTGGCCGACGCGGAAGGCCGGACCGTCTGGCGCGGCGGCGGCTACATCACCTGCTCGCGCAACCTGCCAACCTGCCAGGGCGGCGAGACGACGACCGCCGAGGCCGTGCTGAAGGCTGGCCTGGGCAAGCCGGCGCGCTTCACCAGCTGCCCGACGACCGGCGCCAACACCGTCGGCTGGGCCGTCGGTCCCGTGCCGACCGGCGAGGGCAAGCCTTCGCGCGGTCTGAGCTACGTGGCGGTCATGGAAGGCGAGCGCGCCTTGCCGGGCCTGGAGATCAAGGAACGCGCCGAGCACGCCTTCGAGAAGGCGGGCTTCTAGGAACCCAAAACTCCGTGTCATCCCGGAAGCCTCGAAGAGGCTATCCGGGACCCAGGAGGTGACGAAGCGCTGCACGCGCCGCCCCTGGGTCCCGGCTCTTCGCTACGCTACGGCCGGGATGAGACGGAGAAAAAGCCGTCTACTTCGCCGCCTCGTAGACCGCGCTGACGTCCACGCGCACCTTCAACTCGCCGGCCGAGATGCTGGTCGAGTCGGCCATCTCGCGCTTGGCCATGGCGAACACCGGCATGGGCGGGGAGGGGGGCGTGTAGCCGCCGCCTTCGCTGAGATTGACCAGGCGCACTGCCTTGTAGCCGGTGGCGCGGCCATAGAGCTCGGCCTTGGCTTGCAGGGCCTTCACCGCCTCCAGCCGCGCGGCGTCCTCGGCGGCTTGCGGGTTCGTCAGGCCAAAGCTGATGCCGTTGACGGTATTGGCCCCGGCGCCGACGGCGGCGTCCACGGTCGCGCCCAGCTTGGCCAGGTCGCGCACGGTGATCGTCACCTGGTTCGAGGCCTGGTAGCCGGTCAGCTTCGGCGGCTGGTTCTGCTCATAGGCGTACTGGGCGTTGAGGTTCAGGTTCGAGGTCTGGATGTCGCGCTCGGCGATCCCGGCCTTCTTCAGCGCCGCCATCGCCTGGTTCATGCGCGCGCCGTTGGCCTTCAGGGCCTCACCGGCGGTCGCGCCCTCGGTCTGCACGCCAAGCGTGATCGTGGCCATGTCCGGCGCCACGCGGGTCTCGCCATAGGCCGACAGGTTGAAGGTGGTGGCCTTGAACGCCGTGTCGGCGCTGGTCTGGGCCAGGGCCGGGGCGGCCGCGCTCATCAGGAGGGCGCCGCCCAGCAGGGCGGGAGCGGCGAAGGCCGAGCGGCGCGGCGAGCGGCTGGCGGGGCGGCGGGCGGTGGTGGTCATTGTTTTTCTCCAAGTCTGTCGGCTCGGTCGAAGCGTGGCCGGACAGCTATGGTTCCCCTCATGACAGCTTCAACCTGAACCGGACCTTTAAGCCGCGTTCGGCCCGTGCTAATCCGCCGGCTCGCGCGCGCCTCGGCGCGACTCCGCGCGGGCCTGTAGCTCAATGGTTAGAGCCGACCGCTCATAACGGTCTGGTTGGGGGTTCGAGTCCCTCCGGGCCTACCACCGCCTCCCGGCAGCCTCTACACGACCGGATACGCGTCCGCGATCTTCGTCCCGACCTTGTAGTGCACCCCCGGCTGGGCGGTGAAGCTGACGTTCGACTTCGCCTCGAACAGCACGATGATGTCCGAGCCGCCGAACTGGAAGTAGGAGAGCTCCTCGCCCTTGCGGACGGTGACGCCGACCTCGGCGGTGACGATCACCGACGAGACCTGGCACATGCCGATCGGCAGCACCGCGACCAAGCCGATCGGGGTGTCCAGCACGATCAGGCCGCGAGCCTGGGCGAACTGGTAGCCGGCGTTGTCGGGGGCGTCGAAGGCGCGCACGGGCTTGAGCTTGTGGGCGCCGTTCGCGTCGCCGGCGACGGGCTCGGCGACCACCTCCAGATAGACCTGGCCGGGGACCACGCGCGACTCCAGCACCGTGCCGCCGACCGGCGCGTGCTGGCGGTGATAGTCGTTGGGACCCAGGAAGGCGTGCATGAACAGGCCGTTCTTGAAGCGGTCCTTGTAGGGGCTGCCCTCCATCAGCTCCTCGATCTTCCAGTGCAGGTTCTTGACCGTCACGTGGCTGTCGGTGCGGATCTCCCACTGGCCGGCGAAGGTGGAGTCGGCGGGCGAGACGATCACCCGCTGATCGGCGATCGCCGCCACCGGCCGGTAGCCTGGCTTGAAGTCGCGGGCGAAGAACTGGTTGAAGGTCTTCCAGCCGCCGTGCGGCTCGACGTAGTCGCCGAGATTGTAGCTGGGCGACTTGCGGAAGCTCTCCAGCGACTTGGGCGTCAGCGACTCCGGCGTGTCGAGGAAGGCGCCCAGGGCATTGGCGTACTCGACCAGCCAGGCCGAGAGTGGCGTGAGGGGCGGAGCCTTGTCGTGCGGGACGACCTTGTTCTGCAGGTCGATCACCGCCTTCTGGTCCAGCACGAAGTAGAACTTGCAGAGCTTGTTGTAGACCTCTTTGCCAGGCTCGTTCTCGCTGGGAACCCAGGTCAGGAAGTCGTTGATGTAGACGAGGTAACTGTTCAGGTCCTTCAGGTCCGCCAGCTCGGGGATGTTCCACGCGCGGGCCTCGGCGACGGCCTTCTCGAACCGCGCCTCCCAGCCATTATCCTTGATCAGCTTGACCAGCTTCTCGACCACGGGATGCCACTTGCTCATCGTCTTACCTCCGGCTGCGGGATGGGGACGCGGGCAGGGCTCTTAAGGCGTGTGCGGGCCCTGTGAACTCTTGATAGTTGTATCGTGTATTCTCTATCGCGTAAAGCGAGTGTATCGCGGCGCTCAAGAGTTCGTATTTTGTTCTCATTTTTCGGCCCAAGTATCTTTTGCCGTATCGGCGTCAAAACCGGACGCACCTTCCTTCGACCCACCTCGACTCCGGCCTCGCCAATCGGCAGAGTCGTTAACGGCGAGGGTGCTCCGGCCGAAGCCGCGGCGACACTCTTGAGCCATCACCCCAAGATCCCGGGCTGGAGGAGGCCTCGATGGACATCGATCCCGATCGCCTGCGCGCGATCGTGGGCGCGTTGGGCGGCGTGGTCGTCTACGGCCTGGTGCAGATTGGCGCCTTGAGCGTCCCCGAGCGCGTGAGCGCGCGCGCCCTGGCCGTCCGGCTGACCTGCGCCGCCGGCTCGGCCGTCATCGTCGCGGCCTTCCTGGTCAAGGCGGCGCTGCCGGTCATCCCCTGGCCGGCGGCGCGCGAGCCCTATCTGTTCGGCTTCGCGGTCGGCGCCTTCAGCTGGGAGCTGCTGCCCCTGGTGTTCAGCGTCGTGAAGCGCCGCGCCGCCGAGCGGGCGGAGAAGCTCTGATCGCCGAGTCGGCGCGCTTAAGGAACGTGGTTAACGGGCGATTCAGGAATCGGACGTCAAAGAGAAGGTTAACAGCCATAGTTCTGGCCGGAGACCCTCGTTCATGTCCCGTCGATCGACCATTGCCCGGAAGCTGATCCTCGCCACGGGACTGACGATGGGCGCGCTGCTGATCGCGGCCTCCGGGGGCGTGGCGATGCAGGCCGGGGGCAGCTACGGCGTGGCCGTGACCCTGCTGGCGGCCGGCGGGGTGTTCACCCTGGTGGTGCTGATCGCCCTGGCCATGACCGCCAAGGCGGTGGTCAAGAAACCGTTGGGCGGGCTGTCGCGCTCGGTCGAGGCGCTGAGCGCCGGCCGCTACGATCAGGCCGTCCATGGGACCGATAGCGACGACGAGATCGGCGCGGTCGCCCGGGCCCTCGACGGCTTCCGCCATGGCCTGGCCGACGGCGAGCGCCAGAAGGCCGAGCGCGAGGCCCAGTGGGCCGCCGCCGAGGCCGAGCACCGCCGCCAGGCGGGAGAGGCCGCGGCCTTGGCGAACGCCCAGGCGCGCGCGGCCGACGCCGTGGGCGAGGGCCTGGAGCGCCTGGCCCAGGGCGACCTGATCTGGCGCATGCGCGAGGACGCCTTCCAAGGCGACGACGTCCAGACGCCCCGCGACTTCAACGCCGCGGTCGAAGACCTGCAGGCGACCTTGGCGGGCGTTCTGAACGCGGCCCGCAACATTCGTGGCGGCTGCGTCGAGATGGGCGACGCCGCCGAGGACCTGGCCCAGCGGACCGAGCGGCAGGCCTCGGGCCTGGCCCAGACCGCCGCGGCGCTCGACCAGATCACCGCCACCGTCAAGCGCAGCGCCGAGGGCGCCGAGCGGGCGCGGCAGGTGACGATCACCGCCAAGGCCGCCGCCGAGCGCAGCGGCACGGTGGTCACCGAGGCTGTCGAAGCGATGGGCGGCATCGAGAAGTCCTCGCAGTCGATCACCCAGATCATCGGCGTCATCGACGAGATCGCCTTCCAGACCAACCTTCTGGCCCTGAACGCCGGCGTCGAGGCCGCGCGCGCGGGCGAGGCCGGTCGCGGCTTCGCGGTCGTGGCGCAGGAAGTCCGGGCCCTGGCCCAGCGCTCGGCCGACGCGGCCAAGGAGATCAAGGACCTGATCAACGTTTCGGGCGACCAGGTCAGCGCCGGCGTCGAGCGCGTGGGCCGCACGCGCGAGGCCCTGCAGCGGATCATCGCCCGCGTCGCCGAGATCAACACCCAGGTCAACGCCATCGCCGCCTCGGCCCGCAACCAGGCCGAGGGCCTGGGCGAGGTCAACTCCACCATGGGCGAGATGGACCGCGTCGTGCAGCAGAACGCGGCCATGGTCGAGGAGACCACCGCCGCCGCCCACGCCCTGCGCAACGAGGCGCAGGAGCTGGCGCAAAGGGTCGACATGTTCGAGATCGGCCGCGAGACGCGAGCCCAGTCGGAGCAGCGCGCGGCCTAGTTCAGGCCGCGCCCCAACTCTTTAGTCCATCGCGCCGATGTACGGCAGGCCCCGGCTCTTGCCCTCGTCATCGAGGCCATAGCCGACCAGGTAGCGCGCCGGCGCTTCCCAGGCCACGAAGTCGGGCTCCATGCCACGCGACGTTGGCCAGGGCTTGCGCGCGAAGACGGCGGTCAGCACTTCGCTGGCGCCGGCGTCCTTCACCAGGCGCGCGGCTTCCGACAGCGACAGGCCGGTGTCGAAGACGTCGTCCACGACCAGGGCGCGGCGGCCCACCAGCGGGCGCTGCAGGTCCGCGCGGACCTCGCACCGGCCCGAGCTCTTGCGCTCGTCGTGGTACGAAGCCAGCCACAGCGCGTCGAAACGCACGTCGCGGCCGGCCTTGTAGAGCGCGCGGGTCAGGTCGGCGGCGAACCAGAGGCCGCCGGTCAGCAGGCAGACGACCACGGTGTCGTCGTCGATACGCGGCGCGATCGCTTCGGCCAGCGCGGTTACCCGTTCGGCGATCTCGGCTTCCGAGATCAGGACTTCGGGCTTCTTGGAATCATTCATGGTGAGCGGGTTCGTGAGAGTCTGCGGGGACGGTTTTGTCCCCGCTCTCATGTCCCGGGGCCGCTTGTCCAGCCGCTTCTGACGCGGCCGAGGTTTCCTGCGCGCCGCGCAAGGCGACATCGGGCTTCTCGCCGTGGCCTTCCGCGCCCTTTTCGTGGCCCGATTCCGGATGGATCGAGGCCTTCACGCCGCCGCCTTCCTCGGTGGCGAAACCGATCCGCAGGTCCTTGGCGGTGCGCGGCGGGTCCAGGAAGGTCACCGAGAAATGCCGCACCTCGCCAGGCGGGATCTTCGCGTCATGGGCGGCCGCCAGTTGCCCGGAGACGCGCTTGCCCTCGCCGTTCAGAAGCTCGACCCGCAGCGCGGGGGCGACCACCGCGTGTTCGGTGATGTTGCGGATGGCGCCGGTGACCGTCACGGCCGCGTGGCCCTCCTTCATCAGAGGCTGAGCCTTGATGCTGCCCCCGTCGATGACGAGACCCACGGTGTTCACCGGCAGGCCGACCGCCGCGTAGGCGCCGGCGGTTCCGGGCATGATCCGGACGATGTCGATGCGGAAGATCAGGGCGCCGATGACCAGCACGGCCATCACGGCCGCCATGCCGGCCCAGATGATTCCGGTGACGGTAGCCTCGCGCAATCGCCGCTCGGCGTCGGCTCGGGCGCGAAAGACCTTGGGCAGTTCCTCGCCTGGCAAGGCGCTGACCGGCGGCTCCTCGACCGTCTCGTTCGCGGGTTGGTCGTCGCCCTCGGCCGCCGCGGCGGTCTCAGCGCCAGCTCGGCTGGCCAGGCTAGGATTTTCAGGGTCCTCGAAGAGGTCTGTCGCCTCTTCGTTATGCGCGGTCCAACGATGACCGCAGGCGGCGCAGCGCACAACTCGCCCGGCCGGTCCGACCTTGGAGTCGTCCACGAAATAGCGGCTGGCGCACTCCGGACAGGTCAGTATCATGGCCGCGAATCGAACGATCCCCACACGCTTCCTACGGGGTCGCCCATTTTAACCCTGATGTCCAGAAAGCCCAGTGACGCGCCTTGCGGATCGACACAGAACAGGGCGATGACGCCCTACCGGTGGTCCGCTTCGAAGGCGTCTCCATGCGCTACGGTCGGGCGCCGGAAACCCTCAAGGATATCAGCTTCTCCCTCCGTCAGGGGTCGTTCCACTTCCTGACCGGAGCGTCGGGCGCGGGCAAGAGTTCGCTGCTCAAACTGATCTATCTGGCCCACCGTGCGTCACGAGGACGCGTGGAGCTTTTCGGCCGCGACATCAGCCTGTTGCACGCCCACGACCTGCCCTTCGTGCGCCGCCGCATCGGCGTCGTCTTCCAGGAGTTCCGACTGCTGGAGCACCTGTCGGTGTTCGACAACGCGGCCCTGCCGCTGCGCATCCTCAAGCGCAAGCCCGCGACCTATCGCGAGGATGTCGCCGAGCTCCTGAACTGGGTCGGCCTGGGCGAGCGCATGCACGCCCTGCCAGCGACCCTGTCAGGCGGTGAGAAGCAGCGCCTGGCCATCGCCCGCGCCGTCGTCGACCGTCCCGACATCCTGCTGGCCGACGAGCCGACCGGCAATGTCGATCCCGCCATGTCGCTGCGCCTGCTGCGCCTGTTCGTCGAGCTGAACCGTCTCGGCACCACGGTGCTGATCGCGACGCACGACGAGGACATGGTGGCGCGCGCGGGCAGGCCCGCCCTGCGGCTGCACGACGGCCGCCTGCTGGGCGCGGAGGCGGCGTCGTGACCGTGCTGTTCGACGTTTCCCGCTGGCGTCCCGGACCGCTGCTGCCGCCACGCGACGCGCGCGACGGCGCGCTGGTGTTCGTCGTGGCGGTGCTGTGCTTCCTCGCGGTCCTCACGGCGTTCGCCGCCCTGGCCGCCAACCGCGCCGCCAACGGCTGGACATCGCAGTTGACGGGCTCGGCCACGGTCGTCGTCCGCGCGCGCGCCGGCGAGACCCCCGACAGCGCCGCCGCCCGCGCCGCCGAGGCCCTGGCTGGCGTCCGAGGCGTCGTCGAGGCCCAGGCTCTCACGCGCGAGAAGGCCGAAGCTCTGCTGGAGCCTTGGATTGGCAAGGACGCCCTGGTCGAGGACCTGCCGACGCCGCGCCTCGTGACCTTGGACCTGGATCCCAAGGCCCCGCCCACCGCTCAGACCTTGGACAAGGCCCTGCGCTCGGCCGGCGTCGACGCCACGATCGACGACCATAGCCGGTGGATCGCCGATATCGAGCGCGCCGCCGACTTGGCGCGACTGGCGGCGCTGGGCGTTTTCACCCTCATCGCCGCCGCGGCCGCGGCGGTCATCGCCTTCGCGACCCGTGCGGGCCTCGCCGCCCGCCACGATGTGATCGAGGTGCTGCACTTCTCGGGGGCGGAGCGCGGCTTCATCGCCGGCCTTTTCCAGGGCCGCTTCGCGATGATGGGCGCGCTCGCGGGTTTCTTGGGCGGCGCCAGCGCGGCCGGCGTCGGCGCGCTGCTGCGTTACCTTGGCGGCGGCGCGGGCCTCGCGCCTGTCCTGCCACTGGCCTGGATTGACCTGCTGGCGGCCGCGCCCGCGCCGTTCGCGGCCGCTCTGATCGCCGGCGTCTCAGCCCGCCTGGCCGCCTCGCGAATCGTGGGGGAAATGGCGTGAAGTCGCTGGCCACCCTGCTGATCGCCTTGATGATCTGGGGCCTGGGGCTCGTGGCGTTCACGGGCCGCGTCGACCTCTCCACGCCCGCGCCCGAGCCGCCCGAGGCGGACGGCGTGGTGGTGCTGACCGGGGCCTCCAATGTTCGCCTGGAAGCCGCCACGCGCCTGCTCGAGGAGGGCAAGGGCAAGCGCCTGCTGATCTCGGGCGTCAACCGCGAGGCGACGCGCGCCGACGTCCAGAGTGTCACCAAGGCCGTCAAGCCGATCTATGACTGCTGCGTGGACCTGGGCTTCACGGCCGCCAACACCGTCGGCAACGCGCTGGAGACCGCCGAGTGGGCGCGCTCCAAGGGCTACGGCAGCCTGATCGTGGTCACCGCCGACTATCACATGCCGCGCTCGATGCTCGAGCTCAGCGCCGCCATGCCCGGCGTGAAGCTCTATCCCTACCCGGTGAGGACCGACCTCAACGCCCATCGCTGGTGGAAAACCACCATCAGCGCGCGGCGGATGATCGTGGAATATTGTAAGTACCTGGCCATCCTGGGACGCGAAGCGTTCCTGGGGCTTGGCCCTAAGACCAAAACCGCCCCCGAGGCGAAGGACGCTCCTTGATCTACCTGCGCTCGTTCCTGTTCCAGCTGGTGTTCTGGCTGTGGTCCACGACGATGGCGATCCTGATGGTCGCCACCTTTCCCCTGCCGCGCGCGGCTAACCGTGCCTGCCTGACGCTGTGGTCGAGGGGCGTGAGGCTCAGCCTGCGCTGGCTGGCCGGGGTGCGTGTCGAGATTCGCGGCCGGGAGAACCTTCCCAGGGGCCCCGCCCTGGTCGCGGCCAAGCACCAATCGATGTTCGACGTCTTCAGCCAGTTCTCCATCCTGCCGGACGCCTGCTTCGTGATGAAGAAGGAGCTCCTGATGGTGCCGCTGTTCGGCTGGCACGGCCTGAAGGCGGACATGATCGTCGTCGACCGCGACGGCCACTCGGCGGCGCTGAAGAAGCTGGTGCGCGACGCCAAGGACCGCATGAAGGGCGCCCGCCAGATCGTGATCTTCCCGGAAGGCACCCGCGGCGACGTCGGCCAGCCCGGCGACTACAAGCCCGGCATCGCCGCGCTCTATCGCGAGCTCGACATGCCAGTGACGCCCCTGGCGCTGAACTGCGGCAGCCACTGGGACAAGAGCTTGCTGCTCAAGCCGGGGACCATCGTCTTCGAATATCTGGAGCCGATCCCGGCGGGCCTGAAGCGCGCCGAGTTCATGCGCGAATTGCAGACTCGGATCGACGGCGCGACGAAGGCGCTGGAGGACGAGGGGCTCTAGGCCCCTGCTCCCGCGGGGGAAGAAGGCGCCTCGATCGCCTCCACCATCTTCAGCAGTCTTTCCATGGCGTGGTCCCGCACGCCGTCCTCGCGCAGGTGCATGACCAGGTCGCGGAGATAGTCGATATTCGGACCCGACAGGCCCGTCGCGCCCGCGATCAGCCGGGCCTGTTCGTCCAGGGTCAGCGCGCCGGCCCACTGGCTGTGCTTCATGTCGGAGAGGAAGACCAGCGCCGGCGCCTTGCCATTCCCGTCGACCTTCACGTCACGCCAGGTCTCGAAATAGGTCTCGGTCGGCTGCTCTCGTTCGCGCAGATAGGCGTAAACCTCTTCCCACTCTGACGCAGCCACCCGATAGGCCATGCCGCGCACGGCGCCGCCAGGCGCCAGCCCCAGCACCAGGCCCGGCCGCTCGTAGGTGCCGCGATGGTGCACCGAATAGATGCAGAAGGCGCGTCGCCGCCCGTGGAGCACGGCGGTTCTTCGGTCTATGAACGGGAACCCGGGCCGCCACATCAGCGATCCGTATCCGAACACCCAGCGATCTTCGCCGCCGCCTACCAAACCCATAGCCATTCCCGACTGGACGCGCCTTTCATGACCCATAGCGACGCCGCCCCGTCCCGCAAAGCCCGCCGCAGCAGACTATTCGCGCCTTTTATCCTCGCCGCCCTCGTCGCGGGCGGTTGGAGCTATGGTTGGTTCTGGCTGCGCGGTCAGGCCGAGCAGAAGATGGACGCCCAGGCGGCCGATCTGAAGTCGCGGGGCTATGACCTGTCCTGGAGCAGCCGCGCGTTCCACGGCTTTCCCTTCCGGATGAACGTCGACCTGACCGACGCCCGCGTGGCCGAGCCCACGGGCTGGGCGGTCCGCGCGCCGGTGCTGAAGGGCGAGGCCGCCATCTTCGACGTCACCCATTGGGTGCTGGTCGCGCCGCAAGGCGTGGTGCTGACCCGGCCCGAAGCGGGCGATGTCGCGATCACCGGCCAGGCGCTGCGAGCCAGCATCTCGCACGTCAAGGAAACCCCGCCGCGCATCTCGGTGGAGGGCGCGGGCCTGACCTTTACGCCGGCGCCGGGCGCCAAGCCGTTCCAGTTGGTCTCGGCCGACGGCATGCAGTTGCACCTGCGCGCGGGCCCCGACGACCAGGGCGCGATCCTATTCAAGGCCGACGGCGCCAAGACCGCCTTCACCGGCCTCCTCGGCCGCATCGCCCAGGACAAGACGGCCTCGATGGTGCTGGAAACCCGCCTCTCGCACGTCTCGGCCCTGCGTGGCCGCAACTGGGAAGCCGCCGTGAAGGGCTGGAGCGCCGCTGGCGGCGAGATCACCTTCCAGCAGAGCCAGATCCTGGCCGGCGACGCCGAGGGCAAGGCCAAGTCCGGCGTGCTGTCGGTCGATTCCGAAGGGCGCCTCATCGGTGATCTGGAAGTCGCGATCACCGAGCGCGTCGATCTTTCCAAGCCGATCCGCACGCCCGAACAGGCCCTGGCGGCGGCCGCGCAGGCGATGGGACGCGAGCCGGTCATCGAGGCCAGCCTGCATTTCCGCGACGGCCGGAGCTTCCTGGGCGTGCTCGACACCGGCCCCGCGCCGCGGGTCTACTGATCGAGCGACGATCACCGAAAGCGCAATTTTCTTCCCGTGAAGGCTGGCTATTGCGTGTTCGGCGGCAAAGACTATGGTCCGCCCTCCAATTTCGGGGAAGAACATGGGCAGCGACGCGGCGGACGCCACACCGTCTCTCGAAGAGGTCCGATGGCGGCTGGACGCCATCGACGGTGAACTGCTGAAGCTGCTCGACGAGCGCGCCAGCCTGGCCAGCGCGGTCGCCGCCGCCAAGCGCGCCTCGGGCGACACCGGCTTTGGCCTGCGCCCCGGCCGCGAAGCCCAGATCGTCCGCAAGCTGCTCTCCGCGCCCGACGCCCTGGTCATCCGCATCTGGCGCGAGATCATGGCCGACAACCTCGCGCGCCAAGGTCCGTACCAACTGGGCGTCTTCGGCGGTCGCGAGCCGGCCCGCGTGGTCGAGCTGACCCGCCTGCGCTTCGGAACCGCGCCGCGCCTGTCTCTGGTCCCCACCGCCCAGGACGCCCTCGCCGTCGCCCGCGCCCCATGGGGCGTCGCCGTCCTGCCGCTGGCCAGCGACACGCCCTGGTGGGGCCGCCTGCTGGCCGAGCCGAAGCTGAAGGTGTTCGCCGCCCTGCCCTGCCTGGCGACTTGGGGGCCCCAGGCCGCCCTGGCCGTGGCCGAGGTGGAGGTCGAACCGACCGGCGGCGACCAGACCTTCTGGGTCAGCGACTCGCCCAAGAGCGCGGCCGCCATCGTCGAGGCCCTGGGCCTGGACGGCGTCGCCGCAGAACTGGTCGCCGAGGCCGGCGGCCTCAAGCTGTTTTCGCTGTCGGGCTTCTTCCAGGCGGACGACGAGCGGCTGGCCCGCGCGCCCGGCCAACTGACCGGCGTCATCGGGGCTGCGCCCGAGCAGTTCGACGTGTAAGAAGCGGCCGCCGTACATCTGAACCGTACGGAGCCTGAGTAGTCCGATGACCGCCTCCGCAGCCGACCGCTTCGCCGCGCCTCGCCCCGTCCCCAAGGCCGGGATCCTCGACATCCACGCCTATGTCGGCGGCAAGTCGAAGGTCGAAGGCGTCGCCCATCCGGTGAAGCTGTCGAGCAACGAGAACATCCTGGGCAGCAGCGACAAGGCCAAGGCGGCCTATCGCGACGCGGTCGACCGCCTGCACATCTATCCGGACGGCAAGGCCAATATCCTGCGTGAGGCCGTCGCCAAGCGCTACAGCCTCGAGCCCGAGCGCCTGACCTTCGGCGACGGCAGCGACGAGATCTTCGCCTTGCTGTGCCAGGTCTATCTCGAGCCCGGCGACAACATCGTCCAGGGCGAGCACGGCTTCGCCGCCTACGCCATCGGCGCCCGCGCCTGCCAGGGCGAGGTGCGGATGGCCAAGGAAATCAACCACCGCATCGACGTCGATGAGGTCGCCAAGTGCGTGGACGAGCGCACGCGCCTCGTCTTCATCGCCAATCCGGCCAACCCCACCGGCACCTGGCTGACGGGCGAGGAGATCCGCGCCCTGCACGCGGCCCTGCCGCCGTCCGTGGTCCTGGTGCTGGACGGCGCCTACGCCGAGTTCTGTAGCGATCCGCGCTTCGAGGACGGCCTGGACCTGGCCCGCGCCGCCGAGAACGTGATCGTCACCCGCACCTTCTCGAAGCTGCACGGCCTGGCCGCCCTGCGCGTCGGTTGGGGCTATGCGCCCAGCCACATCATCGAGCCGATCGAGCGCATCCGTCCGCCATTCAACACCTCGATCCCCGCCCAGGAGGCGGCTGTCGCGGCGCTGTTCGACGACGACTTCCAGGCGCGCTCCCTGGCCCTGGTCGAGCAGTGGCGTCCGTGGCTGACCCAGCAACTGGGCGGCCTGGGTCTTGAGGTGACGCCGTCGGCGGCCAACTTCGTGCTGGCGACCTTCCCGACCACGCCCGGCAAGACGGCCTTGGAGGCCGAGGCCTTCCTGGCGTCGAAGGGCTATCTGGTCCGCGCGGTCGCCAACTACGGCCTGCCGAACGCGATCCGCATCACCATCGGCCTGGAAGAGCAGAACCGCGCCGTGGTCGACCTCCTGGCCCAGTTCATGGGTCGCTAGATGTCCAGCCCTGGTATCCTCTATCCCAAGATGACCGTGATCGGGGCCGGCCTGATCGGCGGCTCGATCATCCGCGCCGCGCGCGAGCACGGCGTGGTCGGCGAGATCACGGTGGCCGACGCCAGCGAGGCGCATCGGACCCGCGTCGCCGAACTGGGCATCGCCGAGCACGTCACCGGCGACATCGCCCAAGCGGTCAAGGACGCCGACCTCGTGGTCATCGCCACGCCGGTGCTGTCGATCCCCGACCTCGCCGCCCAGGTGATCCCCGCCATGAAGGCGGGCGCGACCCTGACCGACGTCGGCTCGACCAAGGGCAATGTCGCCGAGGCGTTCCGCGCCCAGGACATCTCGAAGATCCACGCCATCCCCGGCCACCCGATCGCCGGCACCGAACAGTCGGGCCCCGACTCCGGTTTCGCCGAGCTGTTCGAGAACCGCTGGACAATCCTGACGCCTCTGGACGGCGAGGACGAGGCCTACGCCGCCGCCGTCGCGCGCCTCTCGACCTTCTGGCGCGCGTTCGGGGCCCAGGTCGAGCTGATGGAGGAGAAGCACCACGATCTCGTCCTGGCCGTCGTCTCCCACCTGCCCCACCTGATCGCCTACACGATCGTCGGCAGCGCGGCGGACCTGGAAAACGTCACCGAGAACGAGGTCATCAAGTACTCGGCCTCGGGCTTCCGCGACTTCACCCGCATCGCCGCCAGCGACCCGACCATGTGGCGCGACATCTTCGTGGCCAACAAGGACGCGGTGCTGGAGATGCTGGGCCGCTTCACCGAGGACCTGCAGGCGATGAGCCGCGCGATCCGCTGGGGCGACGCCGACACCCTGCACGCCCACTTCACCCGCACCCGCGCCATCCGCCGCGGCATCGTGGCGGCGGGCCAGGAAAGCGCCGAGCCGAACTTCGGCCGGGATCGCGGCAAGCACTGAGACTAGGGCTATTCTCCTCCCCCATCGGGGGAGGGGGACCGCCG
>CAKZJK010000200.1 GCA_936942565.1 uncultured Caulobacter sp.
TCCCCGTAAGAACGGGGAGAGGGAGCCGACCGTCGTTGCTGCGACAGGTCGGCCCCTCATGACGAAGAGCGCTCAGCCGAACTGAGTGCGCTGCCAATCTCACCGGTTCTTGTTCACCGGCTTGCGCTTCTCGATGAAGGCCGCCATGCCTTCGGCGCGGTCTTCGAGGGCGAAGGTGGCGTGGAAGAGGTTGCGCTCGACGTTCATGCCTTCGGAGAGCGGAGTCTCGAAGGCGCGGTTGACGGCTTCCTTGGCCATCGCGGCTGCAGGGCGCGACATCGCGGCGATCTTCTCGGCTGCGGCCATCACCTCGTCCATCAGCCTGTCGACCGGCACGATGCGGCTGACGAGGCCGGCGCGCTCGGCTTCCGCCGCATCCATCATGCGGCCGGTGAGGCAGAGGTCCATCGCCTTGGCCTTGCCGATGGCGCGTGTCAGGCGCTGGGTGCCGCCGATGCCGGGGATTGTGCCGAGCGTGATCTCGGGCTGGCCGAACTTGGCGGTGTCGGAGCAGATGATGAAGTCGCACATCATCGCCAGCTCGCAGCCGCCGCCCAGGGCGTAGCCGGACACCGCGGCGACGATCGGCTTGCGGCACTGCTCGATGGCGCGCGCGCCGGCGGTGAAGAAGTCCTGTTTGAACATCTGGGCGTAGGTCTTGTCCGACATCTCCTTGATGTCGGCGCCAGCCGCGAAGGCCTTGGTCGAGCCGGTCAGCACGATGCAGCCCACCGCGTCGTCGGCCTCGGCCGCCCCAAGCGCCTGGGCCAGCTCGCCCAGCAACTGGGTGTTCAAGGCGTTCAGCGCCTCGGGGCGGTTCAGGCGGATCAGGGCCACGCCGGGGGCGCTGTCGGGCGCCTCGACGATCAGGGTCTGGTAGTCGGCCATCGGGGTCTCCTGAAGGGTTGGCGCTTTTATAGAGGGGCCGAAGCGCTTGGGGAGCCCCGCCGCGACGTTAGCCACGCCGCGACCACTTCACGCGGCGGGCCGCTGAAGGGATGGAAAGGGACGCGGAGCGCCGGACGTCCGTCCGGAGGATGAGTAGTAAATACCGTTTCGACGAAGCCAGGCGCTCCGCGCGATCGTTGTTCGAGAGCGCCCTGGTTTGGCGGTGTTCGCGCCTCCCCAGGCTCACGCCCCAGACGGGCGGGCCGAGCAGCGAGCCCGGTCCCGGATAAGAAGCCATTACGCTCCCCTTTGCGCCATCGGCCCGTACCGGATGGATACGGTCGCGGAGTTTCCCCCACACCGACGAGCGCGCCCGCTCGACCACCCCCCGCCGCCGCAAATGGTCGCTGGCCATGCGCCCTTTCCTCGCGACGAGGTGGTTAGAGGATAAGGGCGGTTTCAACGCCGGGGACGCAGCGGCGTGTAAAAGTGGGAAGCGGTTGATTTCGTTGGGGTCGATTCCGGATACGCCGGGGATAGAGGCGCTCCAATCCCCGTACTTGCCCCCTCCGCGCTGGCGCGCTCCTCCCCCGGAGGGGGAAGAAGGAGACGCGCGCCTTCTGCCCCCCTTAGGGGGCGGACGACCACGCGAAGCGTGGTCAGGTGGGGGCCCGCGGCGCTGGCCGTCTAGCCCTCCAGCCCCCGCCTTTGCGACTCAAGCGAACGTCGTTACCTTAACGTCAGTGTACCCCTCGCGGTGATCGCCATGACCGTCCACGCCGTTTCCCGGATGCGCCGGGCCCTGGTCGTCCTTTACGCGGCGGGGATGGGCGCGATCGTGGTGGTGGCGGTGCTGCTGTATCGCGACGGGCAATGGAAACTGCTGGCGCCGGTGATCGCCTCGTTCGCCGCCGCTTCGGCCGGCTTCGTGGCCCTGATGCGCCTGGTCGACCGTCACGCGACCCTGGGCCTGACCCCCGGCCGCCGTCGCCTGCTGCTCACCTTCGCCCTGATCAGCGCCGCGGCCTTCGTCGCCGGCCTGGTCACGGCGTGGCGGCTGCTGTGAGGGGTTAAGCCCTCTCCGGGCTCGACCCGGCTGTCTCGAGCCGCTCTCGCACCCCCCGAAACACCATCGCCATCTCGATATGCGTGTGCACGTACCCGTGCTCGAACAGGTACGTCAGCATCTGGTCGTAGACATCGTCATAGTCCGCCGCCGGCACGCCGCCCGGCGTCTTCGCCTCGCGCGTCATCACATCCAGCAGGTCCGGCGCGTCCGCCCTCAGGGCGGCGATGACCTCGGCGATTTCCGCGTCGGTATATTCCGGCGCCTGGCGCGCGCGGCCGGGGTCGATCGGCGGGCGACGGGTGAAACCCACGGCGCTAGCCCTCCGCCCGCGTCAGCTTCCAGCGGATCTTCGCCCCCACCTCCGGGCGGACCTGGCTCTTGAGCACCACCTGGCCGGCCTTGCGGGCCAGGCCGTGATCGAAGTGGGCGCTCGGCGCGATCTCGACGTCCACCGCGTCGTTCCTCAGCCACCAGCCGATGTTGTTCGGCCCCCGGATCAGCACGCTCTTGCCGTCGCGGGCGATCGAGGCGCGGGCCTCGGGGTGCAGGTGGAAGCGCACGGCGAACGGCAGGTAGCGGCGCGGGCCTTCCGCGGCGCCGGGATCGGCGGCCACGGGGGTCAGGCTGTCCTCGCCGCGTAGCTCGTCGGCGACAGCGTCGAGGAAGAGGCGCCGGGTGTGGGTCAGGCCCACATGGCGCCAGCCGTCGTGGACGATGTCCAGCCACACGCCGCCGACGTCATCGTGGCGCTCGGCCGAGACCTTGGTCGCGCCGTCGACCAGCCAGGGCCCCAGCGCCTTGGCGCGGAAGCCGGAGAGGGGGCGGCCGGCCGAGCCGTCGCCGACCGAGACGGTCGAGGCCGCGTCCGACAGGCGGAAGGCGTGGGCGCCGGCGGCCTCGGGGCTCCAGCCGCAGCTGGTGATCAGCCGGTCCTTGGCGCACAGGATCTCGATGGCGGCCGGCTGGGCGCAGGCGGCGATCGATAGGAAGCCGGCGGCGGGCGGGCCGCAGTCGGCGATCAGTTCGAGCGAGCCGCCGACCATCTTCTCATAGCCGCTATGCGGGGCGCTGTTCAGCGGGCGCGGGCCGGTGTCGTCATGGGCCAGGGCCGCGGCGATGCGCGCCTGGCCCACCGTCTCGCCGCCGTGGAAGGCCGCCAGGCCTCCGTCGCCCAGGGTGAAGAAGCGGGTCGCGGTCGACAGGCGGTCGATGGCGCGGGCGGCGGCCTCGGGCGTCGGCCGGCCGCGCTGGCGCAGGGCGTCGTCGAGGGTCAGGAGGTCGAACAGCAGCTCGACCCCGGCCTCTGGAGAGCGGGTGGCGTGGCCGCCGTCGGGCAGGACGATGCGATCGATGTGGCGGGCGAGGGCTTTGAGGCCCTTGTCGATCAGGGCCTCGCCCGGCTTGCCGGCCAGGACGCAGCCGGCGATCGTGACCGCGACGGCGCGCTCCAGGGCGCGTGCGGGGATCTTCTGGATCTCGGCCAGGTGGCGGGCCTGGCGGGCCAGATCGCGGCGCAGGTCGGCGGCCTCGGCGTCGCTGGCCTCGGCGGCCAGGGTGCGGGCGGCGCAGGCCAGGTGGAAGACCCGCCGCTCCAGGCAGTCGGCTCCCCAGGAAAACGCGTTCCACTTGCCGAACACCCGCCGCCAGTCGTCGAGCAGACGAAGGGCCCGGCGGGCGCCGTCGGGGCCGGCCGCGACCAGGTCGGGCAGCCAGTCGAAGCGGTGCAGGCTGACGGCGAAGCGGCGCGTGGGGCTGGCGGTGTCGAACGGGTCGCCCGTCTCGCCGATGCGAAGAGAGCCGCCGTCCAGCGCCAGGGTCCCGGCCAGGATGCGGCGGCCTTGGCCAGGGTTGACGGGACGGGGGTCGCGCGGATGGGCGGCCAGGGCCTCGACCTTGCGACCGGAGAGCAGCAGGCGATGCGGGCCCGAGCCGAACCACTCGCGCTCGATGTGGGTGGAAAGCTCGGCCCTCAGGGCCCGCCAAAGGACCCGGGCCCGCTTCCTGGCGGGAGGACGATAGCCGTGGGCGGAACGCTTGACGGCTGGGGCCAACGGGTCAGCCGCCCTTCAGCGCGCGGATGTTGGCGGCGTAGGCCTCGCGGCCGCCCTTGAACACCGCCGAGCCGGCGACGAGGGCGGTGGCCCCGGCGGCCACGCATTGCGGGGCGGTGACCGGGGTGACGCCGCCGTCGACCTCCAGGATGATGTCGAGGCCGGCCTTCTCGATCATCTTCCGCAGCGCCTCGACCTTGCGAAGCTGTCCGGGGATGAAGCTCTGGCCGCCGAAGCCCGGGTTAACCGACATGACCAGCAGCAGGTCGACGTCCTCGAGGATCCACTCGACGTGGTCGATGCTGGTGGACGGGTTGAAGACGACGCCCGCCTTGGCGCCCAGCTCGCGGATCCGCTTCAGGGAACGGTGCAGGTGCGGGCCGGCTTCCGGGTGGATGCTGATGATGTCGGCCCCGGCGGCGCGGAAAGCCTCCAGGTACGGATCGGCCGGGCTGATCATCAGGTGCACGTCGAAGGGGATCTTGGCGTGCGGCCGGATGGCTTTGACGATGTCGGGACCCAGCGTGATGTTGGGCACGAAGTGGCCATCCATCACGTCGACATGCACCCAGTCGGCGCCGGCCGCCTCGATGGCGGCGACCTCCTCGCCCAGGCGGGCGAAGTCGGAGGCGAGGATCGACGGGGCGATGAGCGGCGCGGTCATGACCCTGGGATAGCGGGCCTGACTCGCTCTGTCATCCCGGGCGGGACTCGTTAAGCGTAGAAATACCCAAGCTTGGGCGGCGGCTCAGCGCGCCTTGCGGAATCGGGCGGCGAAGAAGCCGTCCTGGCCACCGTCCAGCTGGTGCGGCAGCAGGCGCAGGGTTCCGCGCGCGGTCAGGCTGGCCTCGGGCGCGCCGGCCTCTCCCGGCTGGATCGGGTCCAGCGCCATGTCGGGGCGGCGGGCCAGGAAGGCCTCGACCTGGGCCTCGCCCTCTTCGGGCTCCAGCGAGCAGACGCAGTAGACCAGACGCCCGCCGGGCTTCAGGCGGCCCGCGGCGCTGTCGAGGATGCGGGCCTGGACATTGGCGAGGCTGGCGACATCGCCCGGGCGCGCGGCCCACAGCACGTCCGGATGGCGGCGGAACGTGCCGGTGGCGCTGCATGGCGCGTCCAGCAGGATGGCGTCGAAGGTCCGCGCATCCTCCCAGGCCGCGCCGTCGGCGGCGACGACCTCGGCGGAGAGGCTGGTGCGAACCAGGTTCTCCTCCAGGCGCTTGAGGCGCGCGGCCGAGCGGTCGAGGGCGACGACGTCCGCGCCGGCTGCGGCCAGCTGCAGGGTCTTGCCGCCGGGCGCGGCGCAGAGGTCGAGCACGGCCTCGCCGGCCTTCACGTCCAGCAGGCGGGCGGGGACGGCGGCGGCGGCGTCCTGCACCCACCAGGTCCCGTCCTCGAAGCCGGGCCAAGCGGCGACGTCGCCCTTGCGGCGCAGGCGTAGAGAGCCGCCGGGCAGGATCTCGCCCTCCAGCGCCTCGGCCAGGGCCGCGGCGTCGGCGCCGGGCTTGAGGGAGAGGTCGGTGGCGGGCTCCAGCGCGATCTGGCCGGCGATCTCGCGCGCGGTGGTCTCGCCGAACGCGGCGACCCAGCGCGAATAGAGCCAGGGCGGGGCCAGGAGGGTCGGGTCGTTGCTGGGCGGTTCATCGCGCAGCAGGCCGCGCAGGACGGCATTGACCAGGCCCTTGAACGGGCGGCTGGTCTTGTTGGCGCCGGCCAGCTCGACCGAGGTCGCCACGGCGGCGAAGGCCGGGACCTCCAGGTGGAAGGCCTGGGCCGCGCCGAGACGCAGCAGATTCATGACCCGATCCGGGGGCGCCTTTTGCAAGCGCGCGGCCAGGGCGCGGTCGATGGGGCCAAGGTGGCGCAGCACGGCCATGGCCAGGGCGCGGGCGAAGGCCCGCTCGCGCGGTTCCAGGAAGCGGAAACCGTTGGCCGAGGCGGCTTCGTCGAGGCCGCCGCGCCGCGACAGGGCCGCGTCGATCAGGGTCAGGGCGGCTTCCCGGGCGGGGAGGCCGTCGTTCAGTTCTTGAGTCACCGCCCCGCCGTGCCAAGAGGCGGGCGCGAGCGCAAGCGGATTCGACGCGGGCCTGGCCTAGGCGGCGTTCGCCACGGTGCGGAACAGGCCTCGAATGGCCGTGACGCCGAACACGAAGAAGCCGAGCACGACCAGCAACGAGCCGGCGGCGATCATCGGGCCGTAGATGGCCGGCGGCGTCATCTGGCCGAGGTACATTCCCACGCCCGGGATCATCAGCAAGACGCCCAGGTTCGAGATGACGAAGTTCGCCGCCTTGACCTTGTTCGACACGTCCTGGCCAAGGGTGGCGTAGAAGGTTCCCATCGTCGCCAGGCTGAGCCAGCCCAGCAAATTGAGGTGCGCGTGCGCCGAATAGGTGGCGTGGTTGTGGGTTATCCCCATGGCAAGGCCCCAGCTGACCCCGACCATGGCGTAGAAGGCGGCCGACGCGAAGAAGGCGTGCGGCCAGCGACTGCGGTTCATCTCAAATTATCCCGGTCTTCGAACGTTGTTATATTGGAGCCGGGTTTGAACAGCATGTGACTGGCGGCTTCAACAGCGATGATGTTAAACCTTTGTCATGTCTGATCTTCCCGTAGACTCGACCGACGTCCCCGAAGTCCCCGGCGCCGCGCCCGGCAAGGCCTTGAGCCCCGCCGCCCGCCGCGCGCTGGAGGAGGTCGCCGCGCGCCGCGCGGCCGAGGACGCTCTCTCGCTCCCGCCCGAGAAGGGCGGCCGCGAGGGCCCCGAGCCGACCCGCTTCGGCGACTGGGAGAAGAAGGGCGTCGCGGTCGACTTCTGACTAACTTCCGTCTCGGACGAGAAGCCGCTGGACGGGGTCGGCGCCGCCGCGCGACACTCCAGGTCCGGATCGCGGCGATTGATCCTGTCTTGTTCTGAAAGCCAGAGTCGGCCGGGACGGCGGATTGGACAACGTCATGGCGCGCGATGGCTTCACCGGATTGACGAAGGCCGAGGCGGCCCGACGGCTCGGCGAATTTGGTCCCAACGCCTTGCCGCAAACCGCGGGGCGGGGCCTGGCCCGGATCCTCCTCGACACCCTGCGCGAGCCGATGTTCCTGCTGCTGATCGGGGCCGCCGGCCTCTATCTGGTGCTGGGGGACCTGGGCGAGGGCCTGTTCCTGATGGCGGGCGCGGTGGCGACCATCGGACTGGTGGTGCTGCAGGAAGCGCGCAGCGAGCGGGCGCTGTCGGCCCTGCGCGATCTCTCCCAGCCCTATGCGCGGGTAGTGCGCGAGGGGGTCGAGGTCCGGCTGGTGGCGCGGGACCTGGTTCCGGGCGACATCATCTTGATCGGCGAGGGCGAGCGGCTGCCGGCCGACGGCGTGCTGATCGGCGGCGACGTCCTGAGCGTTGACGAGTCGGCTCTGACCGGCGAATCCGCCCCGGTCTCCAAGCGCCCCGTGACCGAAGGCGAGGCGATCGACGCCGACGCCCAGCCCGGCGCGGAGACCGGACCCTATCTCTTCTCGGGCGCCTTGGTGGTGCGCGGTCAGGCGGTGGCCAGGGTCGGCAAGACCGGCGCGGGCACGGCGCTGGGCCGCATCGGGGTCTCCCTAGCCGCGATCGTCCAGCAGCCCACACCGCTGCAGAAGACGGCCGGACGCCTGGTGACGCTGCTGGGCGCGATGGCCATCGCGTTCTGCGCGGTCGTGGCCATCGCCTATGGCCTGCTGCGCGGAGACTGGGTCGGGGGCGTCCTGGCCGGCGTGACCGTCGCCATCGCGCTGATACCCGAGGAATTCCCGATGGTGCTGGCCGTCTTCCTGGCGCTGGGCGCCGGACGCCTGGCGCGGCGCAAGGTGCTGGTGCGCCGCGGCGCGGTGATCGAGGCGCTAGGGGGCGCGACATTCCTCTGCGTCGACAAGACCGGAACCCTGACCGAGAATCGGATGCGCGTGGCGCGGATCTGGACGTCGGGCGAGGATTGGGCGGGCGGCGCCGACGCCCCTCCGCTCGGCCGGGCGCGTGATCTCCTGCGCGTGGCCGGACTGGCCTGCGCCGTCCGTCCCGTCGATCCGATGGACAAGGCCGTCCTGGCGCTGCTGGGCGGTCCAGAGCCCGAGACGCCCGATGCGCCGGAACGCACCTGGCCTCTTCGGCCCGAGCGCATGGCGATGATCCAGGCCTGGCGCGGGACCGAGGATCATTGGCGCATCGCCGCCAAGGGCGCGCCCGAGGCGATCTTCCGGCTGTGCCGATTGTCGGAGGACCAGATCGCCGACCTGGTCCCCGTCGTGGAGCGGTTCGCCCGCCAAGGGCTGCGCGTGCTGGGTGTGGCGTCTCGCGTGGCCCAGGGCGCGCTGTCCGACGCTCCCGAGGATGCGTGCTTCACGTTCGAGGGGTTGATCGGCTTCCTGGACCCCGTCCGCGCGGACGTTCCGGCGGCCCTGAAAGAGGCTCAAGGGGCAGGCATCTCTGTGGTCATGATCACGGGCGACCACCCCGCCACCGCCCTGGCGGTCGCCGAGACCGCGGGCTTGGACGCCTCGGGCGGGGTGCTGATCGGCGTGGAGATCGCCGCGCTCGACGACGCGGCCCTGGCCGAGCGGCTGCGCGAGACGCGCCTCTTCGCCCGCATCACGCCGGACCAGAAGCTGCGGATCGTCCAGGCCCTGAAGGCCGATGGCCAGGTCGTGGCCATGACCGGGGATGGGGTCAATGACGCGCCGGCCCTGGAGGCGGCCCATATCGGCATCGCGATGGGCCAGAAGGGAACCGACGTCGCGCGCGAGGCCGCCGACCTCGTCATCCTGGATGACAGTTTCGCCTCGATCGTGGGCGGGGTGCGGCTGGGGCGGCGTATCTTCTCCAACCTGCGCAAGGCGCTGGTCTATGTCACGGCCATCCACGTCCCGATCGCGGGTGTCGCCCTTATTCCGATCGTCATGGGCCTGCCGCCGCTGCTCTACCCCATGCACGTGGTGTTTCTGGAGCTGTTGATCGATCCTGTCTGCGCCATGGTTTTCGAGGCCGAGCCGGGCGGCGCGCACGCCATGCGGCATCCGCCACGGCGTCGGGACGAGCCGCTGTTCGGACCTCGCCAGGTAGGCTTGGCCCTGCTGCAAGGGGCCGGCGTTCTGGCGGTGGTGCTGGGGATCTATGTCTGGGCGCTGGGCCACCATCCAGAAAGCCAGGCGCGCGGCGCGGCCTTCCTGACCCTGGTGGCGGGCAATCTGACCCTGGCCCTCGCCGACGCCTCGTCTTCGGGCGGCCGGTTGTTTTCGCCCCATCGCCGAATCTACTGGAGCATCACCGCGGCGGCGTCCAGCGCCCTGGCCTTGATCTTCGCCGTCCCGGCCCTGGCCGCCATCTTCAAGGTCACGCCATCGTCTCCGGGCCTACTGGCCGGGGCCCTGGCGCTGGCGATGGTCGGCGGCGGCTGGTTTGGACTGGTTCGGGCGGTGGGCCGCCGTTCTCGGCTCAAACCCCCGCGATCTCCGCGATCACCTTCAGCGCCGCCTCGCGCGGGTCGTTCGCCGCCGTGATCGGGCGGCCGCAGACCAGGTGGCTGGCGCCGGCGCGGATGGCGGCTTCGGGGGTGGCGGCGCGGGCCTGGTCGTTCTTGGCCGACCAGAAGGGGCGCACGCCCGGGGTGACGATCAGGAAGTCGGGCTTCCCGGCGGCCTTGGCGATCTCGCGGGCCAGGCCGGCCTCGTGCGGTGAGGAGACGATGCCGTCGACGCCGCACTCGAT
The DNA here is from genome assembly GCA_936942565.1 of uncultured Caulobacter sp. Lineage (GTDB taxonomy): Bacteria > Pseudomonadota > Alphaproteobacteria > Caulobacterales > Caulobacteraceae > Caulobacter. Next base: position 9,740 of record CAKZJK010000200.1, read on the forward strand.
CGCCTGGCGCACGCGGCGCTCGACCAGCTCGCGAGCGCCGAACGCATAGCCCATCTCGACGAGGTCGGCGTCGGTCAGGCTGGTCAGCACGGTCACGGCCAGGATCTTCAGCGACGAGTCGCCGCGCGCCTGCACAGCGGCCTTCATCACCTGCGGCTCGGCATGGACCGTCAGCAGGTCGCAACCGCTCCCCGCCAGCACCCGGGCCGAGCGCTCGACCGTGGCGCCGATGTCGTGGAGCTTCCAGTCGAGGAAGATCTGTTTGCCCGACGCCTTGAGCTCGCGGGCCAGGGTCATGCCGTCGCTGGCCAGCAGCTCCAGGCCGATCTTGTAGAACCCGACCGCGTCGCCCAGGCGCTCGACCATATCGCGGGCCTCCTCGACGGTGGGCAGGTCGAGCGGCACGATCAAGCGCGGGTCGGCGGTCATGTTGGGTCCCCGGGGGGTTGGCGCGCGCGATCAGCAGCCCTAGGAAGGGCAAGCTTGGGCGCGATCTGAAAGGTAAGGACGTCGAATGACCGAGGCCAAACTCGCCGTCAACTTCTTCGTCGCGCTGTTCGCCCTGATCGACCCGATCGGCAACGTGCCGCTGTTCGCCGCCGCCACCCTGGGCGCGGCCGCGGCGGGTCGGCGGATGGTGGCCGTCTATATCGGCCTGTTCATGACCGCGTTCCTGATCTTCTTCTTCTTCACGGGCGTGGGCCTCCTGGCCTTCTTCGGCATCTCGATGCCGGCCTTTCGGATCGCCGGCGGCATCATCCTGTTCATTCTGGGCCTGGACATGGTGCGCGACGACTTCACCACCATGTTCGCCGACGCCGCCGAGGGCGTGGAGGACCAGTCGCCGCGCGCCTACGCCCGCCAGCGGTTCGAGCGGCTGATCGTGCCGTTCGCCATGCCGCTGCTGATCGGCCCCGGCGCGATCTCGACCGTGATCATCTACGCCGCCGAGGCCAAGCCGCTGGGCCTGGCCGGCGCCGGGATCGGGGTGGCGGTGATCGCCGCCGTCTCGGCCGTGGTCGTGGCCGCCTTCTGGGCCGCGCCGCTGATCAGCCGGGTGCTGGGCCGCATCGGCATGAGCATCGTGGTGCGGGTGCTGGGCCTCATCCTCTGCGCCCTGGCGGTGCAGTTCGTAATGATGGGGGTCGGTGACGCCACGCGCGGCCTGATCCGCGGCGATGCCCAGAACCCCTATGCGGAAAAGCCCCCTTACGCGGAAAAGAAGTAGCCGCGCGTCTGGACAGGCGCGGGAGACAGCGCCCATATCCGCGTCATGCGCGCTCATGATGCAGACGTGATCATCGCGGGGGCCGGCATGGCCGGCGCCACCCTGGCCCGCCTTCTGAAGACTGGCGTGGACGGCCTGATCCTGCCGCCGCCGCTGTGCGAGTCCCCGCAGGTCCTGGCCGAGGTCAAGGCCGCCGGCGCCGCCGCCGTGGCCGTCGCGCCGGGCATGGCCAGCACCGACATGGCCACCATCCGCATCGACAACGAGGCCGCCGCCCTGGAGCTGACCCAGCACCTGCTGGCCCTGGGCCACAAGCGCTTTGGCTTCATCAAGGGCCACCCGAACCAGACCGTCAGCCAGCAGCGCCTGGACGGTTTCATGGCGGCGCTGAAGGCGGCCGGGATTCCGCAAGAGGACATCCGCGTCGAGCAGGGCTACTTCACCTATCGCTCGGGCCTGGAGGCGGCCGAGCGGCTGCTAGCGGTCGAACCTCGGCCCACGGCGATCTTCGCGGCCAACGACGACATGGCCGCCGCCGCAGCGGGCGTGGCCCATCGCCTGGGCCTGGACGTGCCGGGCGACGTCTCGATCGTCGGTTTCGACGACACCTCGATCGCCGACAATATCTGGCCGCCCCTGACCACGGTCCACCAGCCAATCGCCGCCATGGCCCGCGCGGCCGTGGACCTGGTGCTGGAGGAAATCCGCCGCCACCGCGACGGCGGCGGCGAGCCCAGGCAGCTGATGCATCCGCATACGCTGATCGTGCGGGACTCCAGCGGGCCGGTGGCTGAATGATCACCCTCTCCCGCCGGGAGAGGGCGGGGCCCACGCGAAGCGTGGGAGGGTGAGGGGATAAGGCGGTTCAGGCTTCACGTGGGCTTCGTGATTAGGACGGTGAGGGCGTAACCACTCACCCTCCCACCGCTACGCGGCGGGCCCCTCCCTCTCTCTAAGAGAGAGGGATTTCCAACCTCTGCCCACATTGGTCAGACAACGCGCTTGCAGCCGTTACATGTTAGCGCTACCAATCTTTCGACCAACGAGCGCCGCCGACGGTTTCGGCGCCTTCAGACGCTCGGCAATGGGGAGAAGACGCCGTGGGCGTAAGCGAATTCCTTCCGGATGACTGGAAAAACGCGACCCTGCTGGGCCGCATCGACTTCGGCGAAGGCCCGACGCCCGTGCTGGTGCGCGGCGGCCGCGTCGAGGACATGTCCAAGGTCGCGCCGACCGTCGCCGACCTGATGAACGCCTTCGGTCCCGGCGCGGCGATCCCGCGCGGCGAGGACAAGGGCCCGCTGGAAACCCTCGACATCCGCCCGGTCTGGGAAGACCCCGACGGCGCCGCGCCGGTCAAGCTGCTGGCTCCCGTCGACCTGCAATGCCTGAAGGCCGCCGGCGTGACCTTCGCCGTCTCGACCCTTGAGCGGGTGATCGAGGAGCGCGCGCGCGGCGACGCGGCCGCGGCCCTGAAGATCCGCGAGCAACTGTCGGCCAGCATGGGCGGCGACCTGCGTAGCGTGAATCCGGGCTCGGAGGGCGCCGAGCGCCTGAAGCAGACCCTGATCAAGGACGGTCTCTGGTCGCAGTACCTGGAAGTCGCCATCGGCCCCGACGCCGAGATCTTCACCAAGGGCCCGACGCTTTCGTCGATGGGCTGGGGCGACCATGTCGGCGTCCGCTACGACAGCCACTGGAACAACCCCGAGCCGGAAGTCGTGCTGCTGTGCGACGGCCAGGGCCAGATCCGCGGCGCGTCGCTGGGCAACGACGTCAACCTGCGTGACTTCGAGGGCCGCAGCGCCTTGCTCCTCAGCAAGGCCAAGGACAACAACGCCTCGTGCGCGATCGGTCCGTTCTTCCGCCTGTTCGACGAGACCTTCGCCCTGGACGACGTCCGCTCGGCCGAGGTCGAGCTGAAGATCACCGGCCGCGACAACTTCGTGCTCGACGGTAAGTCGAACATGAGCCTGATCAGCCGCGACCCCGCCGTGCTGGCCGGTCAGGCCTACGGCAAGCAGCACCAGTATCCGGACGGTTTCGCCCTGTTCCTGGGCACGATGTTCGCGCCGATCCAGGACCGCGACACCCCCGGCCAAGGCTTCACCCACAAGGTCGGCGACCGCGTCCGCGTCTCGACCCCCAAGCTGGGCGTGCTCGAGAACGAGGTCACCACCTGCGACAAGGCCAAGCCGTGGACGTTCGGCATCTCGGCCCTGATCCGCAACCTGGCCGGCCGCGGCCTCCTCTAATCCGAAAGACAGCGCGATGACCGACACCCTGCGCCACTACATCGGCGGCGAACGCGTCGCCGCCGACGCCCCGGCCGAAAGCCTGAACCCGTCCAACACCAACGACGTCGTCGCCAAGGTGCCGATGGGCGGCCAGGCCGAGGTCGACGCCGCCGTCGACGCGGCCAAGAAGGCGTTCCCGAGCTGGTCGGAAGCCTCGCCGGAAGTCCGCTCGGACCTCTTGGACAAGGTCGGCTCGACCATCATCGCCCGCAGCGCCGACATCGGCCGGCTGCTGGCCCGCGAAGAAGGCAAGACGGTCGCCGAAGGGATCGGCTTTGCGGTCGAACCGGGCGCGGCCTTGGGCATTATCGGGCCCAATGGCGCCGGCAAGTCGACGCTGTTCAACCTGATCACCGGCAATATCGCCCCCGACAGCGGCGTCATTCGGTTCCTCGGCGAGGATGTGACGCACACGCCGCCCATGCAGCGTTGTTTCATGGGCATGGGCCGCACGTTCCAGATCCCGCAGCCGTTCGAAAAGCTGACCGTGTTCGAGAATCTGCTTGTCGCCGGCGCCTTCGGGTCGCGTAAGCATGAAGTCGAAGTCACCGAGCGCTGTGCCGAAATCCTCGTGGACACGGGACTGATTTCAAGGGCGAACGTGCTTGCCGGATCCCTGTCGCTTTTGGAGCGCAAGCGGCTGGAGCTGGCACGCGCCATGGCCACGGATCCGAAACTGCTCCTGCTCGACGAGATCGCCGGCGGCCTGACCGAGGGCGAATGCCGGGCTCTGGTGGCGACCATTCGCGGCCTGCACGCCAAGGGCATGGCCATTATCTGGATCGAGCATGTGCTGCACGCCCTCAACGCTGTGGTGGAAGACCTGCTCGTGCTGCATTTCGGCCGCGTCCTCGGCATCGGAAAACCGGATGTGATCATGGCGTCCAAGGACGTGCGGGAAATCTACCTGGGGATCGAGATCTGATGACACTGATCGAAAGCCGCGCGCTGACCGCCTTCTATGGCGATTTCCAGGCTCTTTTTGGCATCGATATACGCCTCGACGAAGGCGAGACGATCGCCATTATCGGGGCCAATGGCGCCGGCAAGACCACGCTGTTGCGCTCGCTGTCGGGCGTATTGCGCAACGCGGCGGAGAGTGTTCTCTATCGCGGCGAAGCCATCGGCGCCCTGCCGGCGCCCGATGTCCTGGCCCGCGGGATTGCCATGGTGCCGGAAGGGCGGCGGCTATTTCCGTCGCTGACCGTCGAGGAGAACCTGCTGATCGGCGGCTACGG
>CAKZJK010000201.1 GCA_936942565.1 uncultured Caulobacter sp.
TCGACTGGGGCGCGGGGTCCAGCACCGTGTTGACGATCACGTGCACCCGGCCGCGCCGGAAGCGGGGCCCCAGGTTGCGCCAGTGCAGCAGGGCGTCGGGCATCAGGAACAGCGGCGCGGCGACGCCGCCGTCGACGTGCATCTCCTGATGCGGCCGCCCGTCGACCTCGACGTCGATGAGCTTGGGCGGGAAGATGCCCGGCACCGACGATGAGGCGACCAGCAGGGTGCGGAAGAGCTTCAGCGCCGCGTCGCCGCCGCGCGTGGCGATCTCGCCCATGTCCCAGACGACGGCGCGCTGGCTGTCGAGATTGGTGGTGGCGATCAGCAGCCGCCGGCCCTTCAGGTGTTCGGCCGCGACGGCCTCGACCATGGCCGTGTCGACGAAGGTCTCGACCAGGCGGTCCAGGGACTCGCCCTTGAAGATGCTGGGGCCCAGGGCCGAGTTCAGCCGCCGCAGGCTGAGCAGCTCGGCCGCGTGGCCGCCGACATAGGCGTCGGTCAGGCGGTCGTCCCAGGCCGCGCCGAGGAACGCCAGAGGCGCGATCAGGGCGCCGGTGCTGACGCCGGTGACGATGGCGAAGTCGGGACGCCGCCCGGCCTTGGTGAGCCCCGTCAGCACGCCCGCGCCATAAGCGCCGCCGGCCGCGCCGCCCGACAGGGCCAGGATGTTGAATTCGTCGCGGCCCAGCAGCGAGCGCAGCGGCGCCAGGCGATCGGCGGCCTGACGCAGGGCGTCGTCGGCCTGGTCGACGCTAAGACGCACGCCCGGGAAGCCGGCGGCCTCGACATGGCGATCACTGGGCGGGGCGGGCAGGCGCTTGCCGCGCAGCGGATCGTTCCGGAAAAAGCCCTGCGGGCTGGTCTTGCCGGAAAGATCCCTATCCACGCCGATCTCCGGATTTTACCGCGCGCTGGACAGCACGACGCCAACCAGCACGGCCGCGTAGTGCAAGCCAGCGCCGCCGATGACGTGGCCGTGCCAGATGGCGCGCCGGAACTTCAGGCGACGCATCAGGTAGAAGATCGTGCCCGTCGAATAGACGAGGCCGCCAATGGCCAGCAGCAGCAGGGCCACCCAGGACAGGCCGTCGATCATCGGCTTGATCGCCACCAGTACGAGCCAGCCGAGCGCGAGGTACAGTCCGACCCAGAACCGCTTGTCCAGGCCCGGCAGGAACAGCTTGGCGGCCACGCCGACGGCGGCGACGGTCCAGACCGCCGTGGTCATGCCGATGGCCCACCAGCCGGTGAGGTTCTGGGTGGTGAAGGGCGTGTAGGAGGCGGCGATCATCACGAAGATGCCGGCGTGGTCGAAGCGCCGCAGCAGGGGCCGCCAGCGCGCCTTGGCGAAGTTGTAGGCCGTCGACAGCGACAGCATCAGGATCAGGCCGACGGTGTAGACGCTCACGGCCGCGACCTGCTTCAGGTCACCCAGACCAAAGGCCAGGCCCAACAGGATGCCGCCGCCCAGCAGGGCGCAGGCCAGGCCGGCGAGGTGCACGATCAGATCCGCGCATTTGGCGCCGGGCGTCGGGTAATGCGTCGCCGCCGGCTCGGACGCGACGGCGTCGATCGTTTGGGTGGTCGTGTTCATGGCCCCGCTCTGTCCGGATGCAGTACGCCCGAACGGTAAGTTCGTTCCGTGACATATAAGCGTCGATCACTATGGCCGCGAAAGGGCCATCGCGACACGATCGGGCGGAAAACGCGCTTCAGGTCAAAAGGCCGCGGGCGCCGTCGAATACGAGCTTGCCGCCGACCAGCACCAGCAGGACGTAGATCACCTTGTAGAAGCCCTCGGCGGGCACGCGGCGCACGAGCCACACGCCGGCCCAGGTAGAGGCGATCGCCAGCGGGGCCAGCACCCCGGCCGTGGCCAGGACCTTGGGCGTGAACTGGCCCAGGGCGACATAGGCTGGGACCTTCATCCAGTTCACGACGGCGAAGAAGATGGCGCTAGTGCCGATGAAGGCGTCGCGCGGCAGACGCCTGGGCAGCACGTAGATCTGGAAAGGCGGGCCGCCGGCGTGGGCGATCTGGCTGGTGAAGCCAGCCGCCGCGCCGCACAGGGCGCCGAACCACGGACGGCCGGGGCGAGCCTCGACCTGTTCGGCGGCCTTCACCGCGCGCTCGGCCCACAGGCGTTGCAGGGCGAAGACGACCGAGATCACCCCCACCGCCAGCTCGACCGCCGCCTCCTTGACGAAGGCCGCCAGGGCCCAACCCAGGAAGATGCCGACGGCCGCCGCCGGCAGCATCAAGACGAGCAGGCCCTTGTCCCAGCTCTTCCGGAACGCCCAGACGCTGACGACGTCCTGGATCAGCAGGATGGGCAGAACGATCGAGGCGGCCATGACCGGCGACACCGCCAGGGCCATCAGCGGCACCGCCACGACCCCGATGCCCGCGAAGCCGCCCTTGGCCAGGCCCAGCAGGATCACGGCCGGAATGGCCACGGCGTAGAACAGCGGATCGGTCAGCATCCGTCGGTGTTACAGCCTCGCCGGCCTCCGCCCAAGGGACCGCCCAGGAGAAAGTGACCGCCAAAGAGAAAGGGCCCGGCGTCGCCGCCGGGCCCTCCCAAGTCTTACAGTCGTCGTCGATCTTAGAAGTTGATCGAGATCGTCGAACGACGGTTCAGCGGTTCCTTCACGCCATCGCCGGTGGCGACGGCCGGAGCGCTTTCACCCTTCCAGTCGACGCCCAGGACTTCCTTGGCGACGCCTTGGGAGACCAGAGCGTCGGCGACGGCCTTGGCGCGGCGTTCCGACAGCTTGATGTTGTACTTCGGCGAACCCGAGGTGTCGGTGTGGCCGACGACGATGATCTTCGTCGCCTTGCCATCGCTCGAGTACTTCGCGGCTTCCGTGACCACCGATTGCGCTTCCGGCGTCAGGACCGATTGGTCGAACGGGAAGTACACGATGAACTCACGAGCCT
>CAKZJK010000202.1 GCA_936942565.1 uncultured Caulobacter sp.
GCTGGTGCAGACGCGCCGCGAGAAGCGCGCCGCCGATCTGGTCTTCAACGCCGCGAGCTACGCCACGAACAACAAGGTGGCACTGAGCGGCACGAACCAGTGGAGCGACTTCACCAACTCCGCGCCGCAGACCGATATTGCCAACGCGCTGGACTCCATGATCATGCGTCCCAACATCGCGGTCCTCGGTCGCGGCTCGCGCTGGGCCGGCCAGGGCCAGCAGGCTCAGCGACAAGGCGGCGATGGAGGCGCCAAAGCGAAACATCAATTTCTCCGTGCAGTCCATTACGCGACTGTGTGAGTTACGGTTTGAACCCGGCGTGGGGCGGAAGCCACTTAAATCGCGGTAATGACGGGGATTTAACGGCTGGGTCGCGCGAGGCGAGGCGCCCGATCAACGTCAAGTCGATCGGGTTTTTCCGCCTGAGTCGTGCTCAGGACGACGCCATGGGGCCCGGTTGTTCGGCCTGCGCGCCGCAGGTGTCGCAGACCGTGATCGCGCCGCGGCGGATCAGCGAGAGGTCGCCGCACGATGGGCACATCTCGCCCTCGACGCCGGGACGTTCGACGCCCTCGACCCGGCGGCGCCCAAAGGCGGCGAAAACCAGGTTGTCGGGCGTGGCGCCGCGCGAGAAGCCCTTCGAGATGAAGCGGCTGGCGGGCACCGGATCGAGTTCTCCGTCCTCGTCGGCGTCGATGAGGCGCTTGCCCGCGCCCAGGCCGTCGGCGTTGAACTCGCTGGGATCGGCGTTGGCCAGATCGTCGCGGCCCAGATACGACACGCCCAGCTCGCGGAAAACATAATCCAGGATCGAGGTGGCCGACTTGATCGAGTCGTTGCCGGTCACGGGCCCTGCCGGCTCGAACTTCGTGTAGACGAAGGCGTCGACGAATTCGTCGAGCGGAACGCCGTGCTGCAGGCCCAGCGACACGGCGATGGCGAAGTTGTTCATCAGGCTGCGGAAGGCCGCGCCTTCCTTGTGCATGTCGATGAACAGCTCGCCCAGCTCGCCGTCCTCGTACTCGCCGGTGTGCAGATAGACCTTGTGGCCGCCCACGGCCGCCTTCTGGATGTAGCCCTTGCGGCGGTCGGGCAGGCGACGGCGCGAACGGTCGCGCTCGACGATCTTCTCCACCACGCGCTCGGTGACGATCGGCTCGCGCGCCATCTGTTCGCGAAGGGGCGCGGCGCGCGGCGGTTCGCCCGCGGGCTCCTCCGGCAGGTCGAGCTTGAACTCGGAGGGTGGCGCGGCGCGTTGCAGGCGAAGGGCCCGCACGCCCGCGCGGGCCGCCGCCGCCTGGGCGCGAACAGCGTCCGCCGGCCGGGCGTCGAAGGCGATCGGCAGCGGCACGGTCGTCGGCAGGCAGGCGAAGCCCTCGACGGCCGTCAACATCACCAGTCGATCGGCGAAGGTCGGCGCCTCGACCGATTGGAAGGCCTCGCGAAGCTCCGGATTGAGGGCGGCGCAGTCGCCCAGGCGGCCAGCGCCCAAGGCATACCGCTCCGCGGCTTCGATCTCGTCCTCGGTGAAGTCGGCGAAGGCCAGGGTGTCGAAGTCGCGGCGCGCGACATCCTCGGCCGACGCGCCCAGCACGTCGCGCAGGAAGCCCGGGCCCATCACGGCGGGGGCGAAGGCCGCGCGCAGGCCCCGGCACTCGCGCAGAGCGTCCTCGGCCTTTTCGATCTCGTGAGCGGTGAAGCCGCGCGCCTGAAGGACGATGTGATCGATCGCCGGGCTCTCGACCAGCGTGCCATGGCCAAGAGCATGGCGACGGGCGGCGTCGAGGTCGGCGCCTTCGGTCGACAAGGCCTCCATGGCGGCGGGGCTGAAGGTCGGCAGCAGAAGGCCGTCGGCGGTCTGGGCGACCGAGACGGGCGCCATCGCGCCAGCGGGACCGATCGGCGCGCCGCCCAGGCGCAGCGTGGCCTCGGCGTCCTCGAAAGGGCCGACCAGGGCGATCGACCGCAGGCCGTGCTTCTTCGCCAGGCCATGAGCCGTCGCGAGCGCCGTGGCGGCCTCGGTGGCGAGTTCGGAGCGCAAGGCGGCGGCGCGGACCCGGCGCTCGGCCAGGGTCTTCAGCACGCCCTGGCGGTCCTGGGCGTAGGCGGGGTCCTGACCGAGCGCCGCGGCCGCCTCGGCGCTGGCGGACAAAGCCGCGCCTACGGCCAGGGCCCAGAGCGCGGCGGCGCCGTCGCGGCCTTCCTGGCCGGTCTGGGAAAGGCCCTGGCTCAGCAGGCAGTCGCCGACGCCCGCCAGCGAAAGGCGAGCCTGCTGGTCGCCGCGATCCAGCTCCAGCGCCGTGCCCCACAGATGGCAGACCTCGGTGAAGCGCTCGACGTCGAAGCCTTCGCCGTCGAGGAAGGCGCTGGCGTCGATGGCCGCGCCGATCGCGACGCCGCGCGCCAGCAACTCGGCGTCCTGGGGCGAGAAGGTCAGGGTGAGGGCGCCCGTCTCCCAGGCGAGGTGCGCGGCGAGCGCGGCGGCGTCATCGCCTTGGCGCGAGGCCGACGCGACGATGTCGTTCTCGGCCGCCGGAGCCAGGTCCGTCAGCGGCGCGCGCGGCGCATCCGCGGTGGCGATGGCCTCGAGGATCGCGCGGTCGTCGGCGCCGAGCTCGCGGGCCTTGCGCGCCGCGCGGGCGAGGGCGGGGTTCTTGCGGACGTCGGCGCAAGCGCGCGCGTCGCCCTGGCAGCGCCGGACGGCGTCCGTCACCTGGGCCAGCGCGGCGTCGAGCCGGCCGGCCGCGAGCCCCGCGAGCGTCGCGGCGCGACGCCGGGTCAGGCTTTGCCGCGCCGAGGCCTGGAATTCGATCTCGCTGATATCGGGAAGTAGGGACAGGCCAGCCTGGCCGCCCGCCGGAGTGGCGTAGCCCGCCAGCATGGTCGCCAGCAGAGCGTCCTTGAAGCCGGCCGCGTCGGCCTTGTCGCCGAACAGGCCGC
>CAKZJK010000203.1 GCA_936942565.1 uncultured Caulobacter sp.
CGGCGTTCAGGGCCAGGAGGTTGGTCTGGAAGGCGATCTCGTCGATCACGCCGATGATGTTGCCGATCTCGCGGGAGCTGGTCTCGATCTCGCCCATGGCGGCCACGGCCTGGTCGACGACGGCGCCGGAGCGTTCGGCCTCGGCCTTGGCGCCGGCGACGACTTCCTGGGCCTGGTTGGCGCCGTCGGCGGCGCGGCGGACGGTCTGGGTGATCTCGTCGAGCGCCGCGGCGGTCTGCTCCAGGCTCGCGGCCTGCTGCTCGGTGCGCCGGGCGAGGTCGTCGGCGGCGATGCTGATCTCCTCGGTGCCGGACCGAATGCCGTCGGTCGCCGCGCTGACGCCGCCCATGGCCTGGTCCAGCAGTTCGACCGCGTTGTTGAAGTCGTCCTTCAGCTTCTGGAAGTCGGCGGCGGCGTCGATATCGAGCCGAGACCTCAGATCGCCCTTGGCGAGACGGTCCAGCGCCTCTCCAAGCGCGGAGACCATCTGAGCCTGACAGGCCTGGGTCTTCCGCTGCTCGGCCTCGAGACGCTTACGCTCGTTGTCGATGGTCTCGAGATAGATCGAGATGGCGAAGTCCATGTCTAGCAGGACGGCCTTCATCAGCGCGCTGAGCGCCTCGCCGGCCTGGGCCGCGCCGCCCTTGCCCATGAAGCCCTTGGGCCACACCGACTCCAGAACCGAGCGGATCAGGTGATCACTGACCACCGCGTAGCCGCCGATATACCAGCGCGGCTCCAGGCCGATGCGGGCATGGGTCTCGCCGATGGCGCGCACGGCGCGGACATAGTCCTCGCTGAACTGCGCCTGGACGATCCCGTCCCAGTGCGCCTGCTGGCGACCGCTCGCGGCCGCCATGTGCTGGTCGTCCTTGAAGAACTTCCGCGTCTCGGGCGTAGCCGCCACCTTGGCGTAGAAGTTGGCCAGGGCCGGCCCGATGGCCTTGCCGATGACGGGCCTCAGAGACCGCAAGGCCCCGCGGGCCTTGTCGTCGATCCCCATGAACGCCACTCGCTCGTTGATCGCGTAATCGTGGCTCATGGCCGGTTCCAATCTGCTGGGTGCGACGGAAAGGGTCAGCGCGGCGTGCTTAATGACGGTTTAAGTATACCCGCCAGACGTGCGTCAGCTTGCCGCGCTCGCCCGGGCCCTAAACCCGATGTGGGGAGTTCCGACCGACGCGCGCGGGGGCAAGGTTAATAACGGTTTCAGCCCTGCTATGTGGCGCGGTGACGCAGTCGTCGAACCTCGGCGCATGCGACAAACCGCCACGCATCCAAAACGGATCAGCCGCCCTGTTTGAGCGTCTCGCGCGCGACGATCAGTTGCTGGATCTGGGTGGTGCCCTCGTAGATCCGGAAGATCCGCACGTCGCGATAGAGGCGTTCGATTCCATAGTCGGCGACATAGCCGGCGCCGCCGAAGATCTGCACCGCGCGATCGGCGACCCTGCCGACCATCTCCGAGGCGAACAGCTTGCTGGCCGCCGCCTCCAAGGTGACCCCAACGCCGGCGTCGCGTTTACGGGCGGTTTCCAGCACTAGGGCGCGGGCGGCCAGGGCCTCGGTCTTGCTGTCGGCGATCATCGCCTGGATCAGCTGGAAGTTGGCGATCGGCTGGCCGAACTGCTTGCGTTCGCTGGCATAGGCCACGCAGTCGGCGATCAGGCGCTCGGCGACGCCTACGCAAACGGCGGCGATGTGCAGGCGGCCGCGATCCAGCACCTGCATGGCGACCTTGAAGCCCTCGCCCTCGGCGCCGAGGCGGTTCTCGACCGGCACGCGGACATTGTCGAAGGTCACGTCGTGAATGTGGGCGCCCTGCTGGCCCATCTTCTTCTCGGGCTTGCTGACCGAGAGGCCTGGCAGGTCGCGCGGAACCAGGAAGGCCGACACCCCGCCCCCGCCCTTCACGTCGGGATTGGTGCGGGCCATCACCGTGAACAGCGAGGCCTTGCCGGCGTTGGTGATGTAGCGTTTGGACCCGTTCAGGACATAGGCGTCGCCGTCCAGCGTCGCCCGGGTCTGCACCGCTCCACTGTCGGAGCCGGCCTCGGGCTCGGTCAGGGCGAAGGAGGTGATCACCTCGCCGGAAGCGACGCCCGGCAGCCACTTGGCCTTCTGGGTGTCGTCGCCGAACATCACGAGGCCCTGGCTGCCGATGCCGACATTGGTGCCGAACACGGAGCGGAAGGCGGGCGAGGCGCGGCCCAGCTCGATGGCCACCAGCGCCTCGTCCTCCATCCCCAGGCCCAGACCGCCGTATTCCTCGGGGATGGAGAGGCCGAAGAGGCCCAACGCCTTCATCTCCTCGATGACGTCGGCGGGAACGGCGTCATCCTCGGCGACCTTGGCCTCGATCGGCCGCAGCCGTTCGGCGACGAAGCGGGCGACCGTATCCAGCAGCTGCTCGCGGGTCTCCAGGTCGAGGGCCATGCGCGTTCTCCCATTGTCCTACCCCTCGCTGGTCGCGAGGGGAGGCGTCAAACACTTGTTTTGACCGAGACTGTAGCGATGGTCCCCGAGAATGGAAGCCTTCCCCTACGCGCTCTTCGAGGCCTTCTCCGCCTGGGCCAGCATGCTCTTGCGAACGCCGTAGGCCAGATAGATCGCCGCGCCGATCAGGTGGGCGTAGAAGAAGTAGACTTGGGTCTTCACCGGCAAGCTGATGAAGAGATACAAGCAACCCAGGATGCCGGCGGGCGCCACGACTTGCCAGATCGGCGTCGAGAAAACGCGCGGACGGTTGGGCTCGCGCAGACGCAGCAGGATCACCGACGCGCCCACCGCGATGAAGGCCCACAGCGTGCCGGCGTTGGCCAGCTCGGCGATGTCCTTCAGCGAAAGCAGGCCCGACAGCACGGCCGAGAGCACGCCGGTCAGCAGGGTCATCATCACCGGCGTGCCGGTCTTGGCGTTGACCCGCGACAGCGCGCGCGGCAGCAGGCCGTCTCGGGCCATGACGAAGAAGATCCGGCTCTGGCCGTACATGAAAGCCAGGATGACGGTCGGCAGGGCGATGACGGCGGCCAGCGCCACCAGCTGAGCGACCTTGGGATGGCTCAGGCTCTCCAGGATGAACACCAGCGGCGCTTCGCTCTTGGAGAACACCTCGGCGCGCGAGGCGCCGATCGAGACGGCGGCGACGATCATGTAGATCGCCGTGCAGACGGCCATCGAGCCGACGATGCCGATCGTCAGGTCGCGCTTGGGGTTCTTGGTCTCTTCGGCGGCGGTCGAGACCGCGTCGAAGCCGTAGAAGGCGAAGAAGATCAGGCTGGCGGCGGCCATCACGCCGATCTTGACCCCGTCGGGACCCGGCGCGGCCGAGAAGCCGTTGGGCATGAAGGGCGTGAAGTGGCTGGCGTCGAAGGCCGGCAAGCACAGGACCACGAAGACGATCAGGGCGAGGATCTTCACAGCCACCAGGACCATGTTGACCACGGCGCTCTCGCGGGTGCCGATGGCCAGGAGGCCCGCAACCGCCATCGAGATGATCACGGCCGGCAGGTTGATCAGCCCGCCCGCGTGCGGTCCGGCCAGCAGGGCGTCCGGAAAGCCCATGAGCTTGAACAGACCATGCGCGTGGGCCGACCAGCCCACCGCCACGGCGGCGCAGACCAGGGTGTATTCGAGGATCAGGCTCCAGCCGACGAACCAGGCGACCGGCTCGCCCATGGCCGCGTAGCTGTAGGTGTAGGCGCTGCCCGCCGCCGGGATCATCGTCGAGAGCTCGGCGTAGCACAGGGCCGCGCAGGCGCAGACCGCGTTCAATACCAAGCTGCTGCAGTTCGCCGTGTCGGGCAAGAACGTGTTCGCACCGGTGCAGGACGTGCAGGTGCCGTCGAACCTCGGCAGCACCGTGCTGGCCGTGCTCGGCCTGCAGACGGCCTA
>CAKZJK010000204.1 GCA_936942565.1 uncultured Caulobacter sp.
AAGGAGTCGAATTTCGAGTTGGCCGGCGTGCCGGAGGCGGCGCTGAAAGCCTTCAGCCATCGCGCCGCGCAGATCGAGGCGCATCTGGCCGAGCGCGGCAAGACCCGCGAGACCGCCAGCGCCGCTGAGCGGCAGATGGCGACACTCGACACCCGCATGGCCAAGGAGGCGCATGACCGGGCCGATCTCGTCACGGCCTGGCGCGCGAGCGCGGACGCGTCGGGCTTTGATCGTGAGGCGCGCTTTGCGTTGATGGATCAGGCCAAGGCCCGGGCCGAGCGGCAGAGCGCGGAGGATCGCCTCGCAAAGCAAGGCGAAGCCGAGGCCGCCGCGCGCGCGGCGGTGGGCTTTGCGGCCGAGAAGCTTGGCGAGCGCCAATCTGTGTTCAGCGCCGCCGAGCTGGAAAAGGAAGCTGGCCGCCGGCTCATGGGGCGGGCGGGTCACGGCGAAGTGCTGGGCGCGATCGGCCGCGCGACAGAGGTCGGAGACCTGGAGACCCGAGTCCACAGCGATCGACGCGGCGCGGAGGGGGCGGGGTTCACCACCCGCCAGAATATCGCCGACGAGCTTGCTTTGCTCCGGGCCGAGTATCGCGGGCGCGGCATGGCCCAGCCGATCGCCGGTCCAGTGGAGGCGGCGCGCATCGTCGCCAGCGCGGTGCTTGCAGCCAAGGATCGAGGCCACGCCTGGACCTCTGACCAGCAAGCCGCGACGCGGGCGATCTTGGCCAGCCGCAACCAGGTTGTCGCGGTCCAGGGCTATGCCGGCACGGCCAAGACGACCACGGTCCTGGCGACCTTCGCCAGGGCCGCCGATGCGGCGGGCTATGAGGTCCGGGCTATGGCGCCGTCGGCGTCGGCAGCCCAGACCCTGGGCCAGGCGCTAGGTCTGGAAAGTCAGACCCTGGCGCGGCACTTAAAGGCCGAGGCCGATCGCGGCGAGGCTCGCGCGCCGCGTCGCGAGGTCTGGCTGGTTGATGAGGCGAGCCTCGTCTCAGCCCGTGACATGGCGCGGCTTCTGGAGCGCGCCGAGGCGGTTGGAGCCCGCACGGTGCTGGTCGGCGACACTAAGCAGCTCGGCTCTGTCGGCGCCGGTGCCGCCTTCGCGCAGTTGCAGGGCGCGGGCATGGAGACGGCGCGGCTCACCGAGATCGTCCGCCAGACCAACGCCAAGACCAAGGAGGCGGTGGAGGCGACGTTGGAAGGTCAGATCCGCCGCGCGTTCGAGGCCTTGGACGCGGGTGGCGGACGGATCATCGAAGCGGCGACGCCCGAGGCGCGTCGCGCCAGCTTGGCTGCGGACTATGCGAGGTTGTCGCCGCAAGAGCGGGCGCGGACCATCGTCATTGATCCCTCGCGTGAAGGCCGCGAAGCGCTCAACGCCGAGATTCGCCGCGAGCTGATCGCGCAGGGGGCGCTCGGCAAGGAGGCGATCGTCGCGTCGGTGTTGGTCGCTAAGGACCTGACGAAGGCGGAGGCGCGCCAGGTCGATAGCTATGGCGTTGGCGAGGTGGTGGTGTTCGCTCAGCGCGACCAGGCCTATGGCGTTCGACGCGGCGAGGCGTTCACCGTGGTGGGCGTCAATGCCGAGCAGGGTCGTTTGTCGCTGGTCGGCGAGACGGGTAGGGCGCTCGACTGGGCGCCGGCGCAGTGGGGTAGGGCCGAGGCCTTCACCCGTGAGACGCGCGAGTTGCGTGAGGGGGATCGGGTCGAGTTCACCCGCAATGATCCCGCGACCGGGCGCTCGAATGGCGGGCAAGCTGAGGTGAAGCGGGTTCTTGACGCAAGGTCGGTAGAGGTTCTCCGCGCGGACGGGCGCGCCGAAATCCTATTCCTCGACCAGGCGCGCGATCAGCACCTCCGTCACGCCTACGTCCAGACCGCCCACGCCGCCCAGGGGCGCACAGCCGAGCGTGCCATGGTCCATGCCGAGAGCGGGCGGGCCAACCTCGTCGATCAGGCGTCGATGTATGTGGCCCTGTCGCGAGCTCGGAGCGAGGCCGTGGTCTATACCGATGATCGCGGGAAGCTGGTAGCGGGCGTGGCAGGCCGAGCAAGCAATGCCGCTAGCGCCATGCTGGCGGTTAGTCGTGACGAATTGCCTGCGCTATCCGAGTCAGGTGTGGGGTGGCCCGGTTCTGGCAACGCAGGCATTGATCCGCGCTAGTTCGCTCTCCCGCTTGAGCGCTCCTTATCGTATGCGGATCGTGCGGAGCTGGTCTCCGTTCTCTTCCCAATCGGCGTCATTCGCGCGGACGCGTGCTGGGGGCTTTCAGCGCCAAGTTGCGCTTTGAAGCTTTACGTAAACCGGCCGCGAGCCCTAAACCACTTCTCTGAAGGCGGGGGCTCTTGAGCGATTCCAGACTTTTCATCGCTGCGAAACGCTCCTTAGCTCCATGGCGTCATTCCCTAGGCATGACGTCATCTCGCCCGAGCGTGCACGGATTTGGATCGCATAGCTCTAAGCTCCTTTTGGCGCTGGCATGGCGTTTCCAGATCGTAAAGGCAATGTCGTCCTGGACTGTGGCGGGCTTCAATTTGGGGCGTGTCTAGTCGGTAGTTGGGGCGCGAATTCCTGGTGGAATTGAGCGCCTCGCGAAACCTATGGAAATAGTAATGGCGAATGATGAAACATTCTCGCGTCTAAAGGCGGACCTTGAGCGCGGGATATCCTCAGGCCTAATTTCCATGGATGAGGATGGCAGGAATGTTGCCTATATATCGCAGAATAAGAAGTACCGACTTAACGACACGGAAGAGCTTGTGCGAGCTCTCGCTTATGTATCGCTCGTTATAGACTACGGTTATTCACCTCAACAGATCGATATTGAGTTTACGGTTCCGCACCGAGTGCCGAACATTCATGCGGATATCGTGGTCTTCAAAGAAAAGGCGAAAAAGTCTCCCTACATTGTCGTTGAATGTAAGCGCGAGCTGGCAAGTCAAGGCGAGCTAGATCAAGCGATTGAGCAGGGCTTCGGTTATGCCAATTCGCTAAAGGCCGACTTCCTGTGGATGACGTCTGGCATTCGCAGCGATTACTTCAAAGTATCCGGTTTTGGCGGCGCCGAGCGCGTGGAAAATCGCATTGCCGACCTCCCCAAAGAGGGGAAGGCGGAGGCATCGCGTGCGCGATATACCAAGGGTGGCAAAGACGGTTTCGAGCTGGAAGTCGTTGAAGAAAATGAGCTTACTCGGAAATTTAAACAGGCGCATGATGCGCTTTGGGCTGGCGGTAAGCGCAACCCTTCAGAGGCCTTCGATGAGCTAGACAAGCTTATATTCTGCAAGATTTGGGATGAACGAACTCCGCGTAAAGCTGGTGAGCCTTACGATTTTCAAGTCTTCACTGACGACAAGGGTGAAGATTTAAAAAGGCGCGTTCAAGCGCTCTATCACAAGGGGAGGGAGAAGGATCCCGAAGTCTTTAAGGAAGACATTCGCCTTTCGAACTCTGAGCTTCAAACGGTGGTCGGCTATCTTGCCGGAACCGACCTGGGAAAGACCGATCTCGACAGCAAGGGGCGCGCTTTCGAGACCTTCATGACTGGCTTCTTTCGGGGGGAGTTTGGGCAATATTTCACGCCGCGTAACATCGTTAAGTTTATCGTCGATGCACTCCCGATCAACCACGAGTCTGTCGTTATTGATACGTCCTGCGGAAGCGGTGGCTTCCTGCTTCACGCGCTTGACAAGGTGCGCCGCGAAGCTGACCGGATGGCTGAGGAAGGTTACTTCGAACCTGCGTCGATCCAGCACCACAAGCATTGGCACGACTTTGCGGAGAACAACCTCTACGGCATCGAGATTTCTGAAAGCATCGCCCGCACCGCCAAGATGAACATGATCATCCATGACGATGGGCACACCAACGTCATCGCCTTCGACGGGCTGGAGCCGATCGACACTATGCGCGAGCGGACCAAGAACGAAGGATTCAGACCCAATCGGTTCGACTTCATCATTACCAATCCGCCCTTCGGCGCGAAGGTGAAGCTGAGCGAGAAGCGCTACCTCGAGGACTACGACCTGGGCAGCAAGGATATCGACTGGATCGATGCCAAGCTCAAGAACATCAACGTCAAGCAAAAGAGGGTAGGCGAAAAGGACTTCATCCGCCGCACCTTCCTTGAAAAGGCTCGTGACCAGCAGACGACCGAAGTGCTGTTCATCGAACAGTGCCACCGCTTCCTTAAGGCGGGGGGGTACATGGCGATGGTCATCCCCGACAGCATCCTGACCAATTCCAGCACGCAATATGTCCGCGACTGGATCGAAGAGCATTGGCGCATTGTTAGTGTCGTCTCCCTGCCCCAATTCGCCTTCGCGGCCAATGGCGCGGGCGTGAAGAGCTCGGTGCTGTTCCTGCGCAAGCATACCGAGGCGACGACGATCGCCATTCAACGCGCCAAAGAAAAGGCGCAAGACGACATCCACGCCCGCAAGGATGGCGGCAAGGCGCTTGAAAAGCTGATGAAGGAGAAGGCGGCGAAGCTCAAGAAGGGCGACGCGACGCTTCAGCAGATCGATCAAGGGCTTGTGGCCAAGCTCGATGCGCTCGACGCCCAAGGCAGCCTGACGCCTGACGTGCGCCGTATGCTCAAAGCTGACGCGGACAAGGCTAAGCAGGCGCATGAGGCGACCGAGGCCTATCAGCAATGGAGGGCCGCCACATCCGAGGAGTACAACGAACGCATTGCCACCCTTCGCGAAGCGTTGAATGACGAGTTTCTAGCCAAGGTGAAGGCAGAGGTCGCTGACTACGAGATCTTTATGGCGATCGCGGAGGACATCGGTTACGACGCTACAGGGCGACCGACCGGTGGAAATGAGCTCAACAACGTTGCCATTGAGCTGAGCCGCTTCATCCAGCACATCGAAGAGGGAGTGTCGCGCCCTTTTGCCTAAGCCCCGACTTGAATGAAGATCATTTCTTCATGGTAAGTTGGGGTAAAATCGAACGACGGCACGATGTGCGGTTCTATCTTCCTCGTTTCGTAAAGCTTGAGGAGCGAGTCAGGAGCCGAACTAATCTTCGACTTCGAGACTTCTTTCGGGCGATGGCGGGAGGTGCAACCCCGAAGGCTGAAGAGAAGGAGCTCTACTACTCTGACGACCCCGCAACTGGGGTTCCCTTCATTCGTGTCCAAAATCTCAGCGCCAGCGGCGAGCTTGACCTTGGGGAGGTCAAGCTAATCAACTCCGAGACGCACAACGAGATGCTGGCCCGCAGCCATGTGCATGAAGATGACTTGCTCGTTAAGATTACTGGCGTGGGACGCATGGCCGTCTCTTCCGTTCCGCCCAAAGGATTTGAAGGAAACATCAATCAGCACATTGTCCGAGCGAAGACGCGGAGCAGGATCGAAAGTGCGACGCTTGCTGCATTCCTGAACACGGATATCGGTGAAGCGCTGGCCACGCGCCGTGCGACAGGAGGTACCCGTCCCGCCCTCGACTATCCTGCGCTTCGATCAATTCCGATCATCTACGATGAGACTATCCTTCCTCTGCTTGAAGCAGCCAACACCCGGAGAAAAAATGCGCTGGGGAAAGCCGAAGAGCTGTTGGCGTCGATCGACGATTACCTGCTGGCCGTACTAGGCATCACCCTGCCGTTCCAGCCCGAGCTAGAAAACACAATCGAAAAACGCATGTTCCGCACCAGGGCCAGCGACCTCGGCGGTTGGCGGTTCGATCCGCTCTTTCATTCTTTCAAGCTTTGGCACGCAATCGAATCATCACCAACACCAAGTGCCCACCTGGGTCGGTATTGTCGGCTGGCAAAGACTGGCTTTGCTGCCGGAGGCAGCATGCAGCTTCATGATGACGATGGGATAATTCAGATTCGACCGACTAACATTGGCTCGGATCGCCAGCTCAAATTTGATCGCAACGTCTATCTGGATCGTAGCGTCCTTACCAAGCAGCCAACTGATGTGCTTCAAAGAAAAGAGGTACTGTTCAACAATACAAATAGTCAGGAGCAAGTTGGAAAGACGGCGTATTTCGATATCGATGGGTCATTTGTGTGCTCCAATCACATAACGCGCATCGCAACAAACGAGGCGGATCTTCTTCCAGAATACCTAACAGTCGTCTTGAATGCCTATCAGCGCTTGAAGGTCTTTTACAGCATCTGCACCAACTGGAATAATCAGTCGGGCGTAAATGTCGATTTACTTCGCTGGCTTAAGATTCCTGTTCCGAACATGGAGAAGCAGCGGGATATCGCTCAAAAGGTTCGCGCCATTCACGATCAAGCGAACAAACTTCGCCGAAACGCCGCAGAAGAACTGGATCGAGCCAAGGCAGACATCGAAGCGATCTTATTGAGGGATGCAGTATGAGCACGGTCTTCAACGGTGCCTTCGCCCCCTCGATAGGCGGCTTCTTGACCGTCCGCGGCTATGCGCCCTTGGTCGACATAGCGAGGTGTTCCTATGCCGACGATGCGTATCAGCGCAATATAAGGCCCGCGCACGTAGCTGAAATCAAAAAGTTCTTCGATGCTGGCGAGTACCTCTTCTTCCCCGAGATCATCTTGTCGGTGCAATTGGACGTCGACTACGAAAAGGCGGGGGCCCCGTCCACCGACCCGCTCCAACTGATACGCGACGGCGAAGCCTTCAAGTCAAACACCAACGGCCTCGACATCAAGCCACGCAAGGCGAGATCACCCAGCGACCTGACTCGGTTCGAGATCACGGTGCCGGATGGCCAGAAACTCTTTAAGCGCATCGACGGTAACCACCGCCTGAGTGCCTTTGAGGCGTTGAAGGATGTCGAGTTCGACCGCTATGTGGCTCCCTTCTGCCTGGTCTTCTTCGGCTCAGCCAAGGATGCACGACGCAACGAGAAGGCGCTTTTCCACAATATCAACTCCAAGGCCTTGCCGCTAACCTCGGAAGAGGTTTTCAAGGGTATTGTCGATGCACCGGAAGACTTCTCCGACACTGATCTAAACGACCGTTTTGGGCCAGAATACCTCCAGTGTCGCCAGCTCAAGGACCGGCTCGACTTTTCGTATCTAACAAACCTGAAGACAGTGTTTGGCAAGAACAAGGGTCAAGACGAGTGCGCGCGATCCCTGCTCATCCAATCGTTGCAGGATGTGCGCGAGCAGATCGACCCCAAGACGAATGTTGACACCGAAGCGGTGTTCGAGGCGATCAAGCGTATCAACGACACTTATGGCGACAAGCGCCTTCAGGTTTCTACCGCGCAAGGCTTGTTTGCGGCCTTCCTTTACTTCCAGCTTTGCGAAGATCGCAGCCGTGGCACCTATGAGCAATTCACCAACTGGGTGCTGCGGACCCATCAGTATGAGCTGCAATCGATCAACGCCGCCGACCTAGTCAAGATTTTTGGGAAGATCGCCCAGTCTCGAAAGCGGCAGGTGTTTGTGTCGATGCAGTTCAGTGACGATACCAAACCAAATTTCGAGGCTATCAGGACCGCGATAGACGATCTGAACACGAAGCATGATCTCGACATCGCCATCCGGCCCATCCGGATTGACCAGTTCGACACTGGATATTCCTACGAAATCAACACGGAAGTCCTGCGCTTAATCGAAGACTCGGGGCTACTGATCGCGGATCTCACCCACGGTAACAAGAACGTCTACCAAGAAATCGGTTACCTTATGGGTTTGAACCAAGGCAAAGGCCTTCCCCATGAAAACTTCCTGTTAGTGCACAACGCGTCCATTGGCGACGTGAAGAAGGACATCGGCTTTAATATCGCCGGGATCAAACAATTGCGCCTCAGTGACACCAACGCGCTCCGCGAGGCGGTTAAAGCACAGATTTCGAAATTCTACGGATTAGGGTGAGGGGTGACTGATGGCAAAGCTCAAAGGGCCGAAGTTCATTCAGTATTTTCAGCCCGTTATCGATGGGTTGCGTGATCTAGGTTCGTCAGCAAAGCCGCGTGAGGTTTACTCTTGGATCGCTGATCATCACCCCATTCCAAAAGAAGAGATCGAGAGCACGACCAAAGGCGGACAGTCGAAGTTCGAGAACAAAGTCGGCTGGGCGCGTTTCTATCTGGCAAAGGGCGGGCTGATCGATACCGAGCAGCGCGGCGTTTGGGTCCTCACCGAGAAGGGGCGCAAAGCGAACTTCTCTCACGAGGACGCATATAACCTCTTCAAGTCGATCCACGACAGCTTCCAGCGCGAGGACGGCCAGCCCGGCGAAGCGGAGACCGAAAAGGCAGTCGATGAAGCCGACGCCAGCGCGCCGGATGAAAAGGTTTATCTCAACCAGGACGCTATCCAGGAAGAGCTTGTGCGCATACTGCGCGGCATCACGGATAAGGGGTTTGAGGAACTTTGCGCTCGGCTCCTCCGGCACATTGGCTTTGAAAACCTAAAGGTGACAGGTCAGACGGGTGACCACGGCATTGATGGTGAGGGCTTTTTACTCATCAACCGGTTCGTTCGCATCAAGATCATGTTCCAGTGTAAGCGCTACGCGGGGACCGTGCAGGTTAAGGAAATTCGCGACTTCCGGGGCGCGATTCAGGGGCGCGCAGAACGCGGCATCTTCCTTACGACCGGCACCTTCACAAAAAGCGCCCGAGAGGAAGCCGCCCGCGAGAACGCGACGGCGATCGAGCTAGTGGACATCGACCGCCTGCTTGAGCTGCTTATCGAGGAGGGGCTGGGCGTTAGAGAAACAAAGGCGCTGACCATCGATCGCGATTTCTTCGCGCCCTATCAGAAAAGTCTGTAGCCAATGTCAGGCCGTCTTTTCATGACAAAGACCTGGGGGTTTGGAGTGCCCACGAGGCCGCTGCAATTCAGTCAGGCTGGTCGGCAAGGCGCCGACTTCGAATCTGTCGCCCGGCGCTTGGAGTGGTCTACCGGAGAGGCGCTATCCTAAAAATTTTTAGAGATAGAAAGATGGTTAGCATCTCCGAATTTCCGCTAACGTATTGATTTAAATGTAATATTTCAGAATTCTGGCGGACAGGGTGGGATTCGAACCCACGGTAGGCTTCCACCTACGGCGGTTTTCAAGACCGCTGCCTTAAACCACTCGGCCACCTGTCCGGAGCAGGCGGCTATATCAGCGCCTCATCGCCTTAACCAGACCGCAAACGCCTTAACCAGACTTCAAAACAATTCGCTCACCATGATCGCCCGAAGGGGCGCGCCCCTTGTCTGGACGGCATGCGCATGGACCAGCAAATCGATCGTTTCTGGCGGATGGTCCGCCTGCACGGGCTCTTCGTTCTCGCGGCGCTCAGCCTGGCCGCCTGCGCGACGCCGAAGTACGATGTCGGGCGTCCGATGATCGGGGCCCGCAACGCCGCGCCGCGGCCCAGCGACATGGTGGGCCCAAATGGCAAGCCGCTGCGCGGGACGGAAAAGCCCTATCAGATCAACGGCGTCTGGTACTATCCGAAGGAAGATCGCGACTACAACGTCGTCGGAACCGGCTCTTGGTATGGCGAGCAGTTCCACAATCGTCGCACCGCCAACGGCGAGATCTTCGACATGGACATCCCGTCGGCGGCGCACAAGACGCTGCCGCTGCCGAGCCTCGTGGAGGTCACGAACCTCGACAACGGGCGGCGGATGATCGTCCGCGTCAACGACCGGGGACCGTTCGTCGGTGACCGGGTCATCGACCTTTCCAAGGCCGCCGCCGAGGAGCTCGGCTATCGCCGGGCGGGCGTGGCCAAGGTACGGGTCAAATATATCGGCCCCGCGCCGAAGAGCGTGTTCGATGCGCCTCGCCAGTACGCGCAGGTTCGGGCTCACGTCCGCGCCGACCCGCCCGCGCGGGGTTTTGAGGCGATCCAGGAGCCGCCTCAGCGCGTGCAGGTCCTGCCGTCTCGGCCCGAGCCGGAGTGGGCGCCTTCGGCGAGCCTCTCGGCGCCGCCGATTAATCCGCCCGATCCCGTGAAGCCCGCGCCTCCGGTGACGACCACGCCTCCGGTGACGACGGCGCTCCCGGCGACGGCCGTC
>CAKZJK010000205.1 GCA_936942565.1 uncultured Caulobacter sp.
TCCCAAGCAAAGCAGGCAAATCAAATGCAGAGCCAAACCGCGCGCGGACGCAATGTGGTCGTCGTCGGCACCCAATGGGGTGACGAGGGCAAGGGCAAGGTCGTCGACTGGATGACCGATCACGCCGAAGGCGTCGTGCGTTTCCAGGGCGGCCACAACGCCGGCCACACGCTGGTGGTCGACGGCAAGGTCTACAAGTTGGCCCTGCTGCCGTCCGGCGTGGTGCAGGGCAAGCTCTCCGTCATCGGCAACGGCGTTGTCGTCGATCCCTGGCACCTGCTGACCGAGATCGACAAGATCGCCGACCAGGGCGTGGCCATCACGCCCGAGCTCCTGATCCTGGCCGACAACGCCTGCCTGATCCTGCCGCTGCACCGCGACCTGGACCAGGCGCGTGAAGCCGCCTCGACCCAGAAGATCGGCACCACTGGCCGCGGCATCGGCCCGGCCTACGAGGACAAGGTCGGCCGTCGCGCCATCCGCGTCGCCGACCTCGCCGACCCCGAAGCCTTGAAGCCCAAGATCGACCGCCTGCTGGCTCACCACGGCGCCCTGCGTCGGGGCCTCGGCCTGCCCGAGGCGTCGGCTCAAGAGCTGTTCGACGCCCTGATGGCGCTGGCGCCGCGCATCCTGTCCTACGCCCAGCCGGCGTGGCGCGTGCTGGACCAAGCCCACAAGGCCGGCCGCCGCATCCTGTTCGAGGGCGCGCAAGGCTCGCTGCTGGATGTCGACCACGGCACCTATCCGTTCGTAACCTCGTCCAACACCGCCGCTGGCCAGGCCTCGGCCGGCTCGGGCATGGGCCCGTCGGCGACCGGCTTCGTGCTGGGCATCGTCAAGGCCTACACCACCCGCGTGGGCGAGGGCCCGTTCCCGGCCGAGCTGTTCGACGAGGTCGGCAAGCACCTGTCGACCGTCGGCCGCGAGGTCGGGGTCAACACCGGCCGCGCCCGCCGCTGCGGCTGGTTCGACTCGGTGCTGGTGCGCCAGTCGGTGGCCATCAATGGCATCCACGGCGTGGCCCTGACCAAGCTGGACGTGCTGGACGGCCTGGAAACCCTGAAGATCTGCGTCGGCTACAAGATCGGCGACAAGGTGCTCGACTACCTGCCCGCCGGCCTGCGCGACCAGGCCGCAGCCACGCCGGTCTACGAGGAGCTGGAAGGCTGGAGCGAAAGCACCGCCGGCGCCCGCTCGTTCAAGGACCTCAACGCCAAGGCCATCAAGTATGTCCGCCGCGTCGAGGAACTGATCGGCGCCCCGGTCGCCCTGCTGTCGACCAGCCCGGAGCGCGACGACACCATCCTGATGCGCGACCCCTTCCAGGGATAGAGCGTTTTCCGACCAGGTGAAACGCCTGTCGGAGCGTGCAGTGCTCAAAGCTATCAATGTAAAGTATAGTCCGGACAGCAAACGCCGCGGGAATACTTCCCGCGGTAAAGCTTGGTGAACCTTTATATGGCTTAGAGTTCACGCGAACGTCTGCGTCGGGGGGCGCATTGGGGCTGCGTGAACTTCTAGAAGATATACGCGAAGGCGTTGCGCTGGCGATGAGCAAGCGTAGCAGATACGCACGCATCGCATTGGCGGTTGTCGTGACGGGCCTGCTGATGGGCGAGTTCGGCTGGCGGCCGGCGCTGGTCTGGTTCGCCATCAACATTTTGATCGAGGGGTGGGTCACCTATCTGTGGCGACATCCAAAGCCCCGCGACGGGGCAAGCTGGGGCCTCCGGGTTCGCCTCGGCACGCCGATATCGCTCAGCATCATCTGGTCGGCCATGGCCGGCTACCTGTGGGTAAACGGCGGGGTGGCGATGAAATTCGCCGCGCTGACCGTCCTGTTCGGCCTGATCGTCGAGACGATCCGCTACGGATCGATCAGTCGAGGGACGATGATGGTCGTCGCCCCGCCGCCCTTCATCACGTTGGTCGTCACGCCCTTGATAGATGGGGAGGCGCGGGGCTGGGAATGGTTCGTGATCCTGGTCGCCGTGGGCGGCTTGCTGTTCTACATGATCGACACCGCCCAGCAGCTCCGGGCCAACAGGAGGGCGCTGGAGCAGGCCCAGGCCGCCGCGCTCGACGCCAGCGAGGCCAAGTCCGCCTTCCTGGCGATGATGAGCCACGAACTGCGCACGCCGATGAACGGAGTGCTGGGTCTGGCCCACGCCCTGCGCGGCGCGCGCCTGGAAGGCCCGCATGCCCGCTATCTGGAGATGATCGAGACCTCGGGCCAGGGCCTGATGACGATCCTCAACGACATCCTCGACCTCTCCAAGATCGAGGCCGGCAAGCTGGAGCTGGACGTCGCGCCGTTCGACCTCCCCGCTCTGGCCGCCCAGATCCGCCTGCTATGGAGCGAGACGGCCCAGGCCAAGGGCGTCGATCTGGCGCTGGAGGTCGATCCGGCCACGCCCGCCTGGGTGGCCGGCGACGCCGCTCGCGTTCGCCAGATCCTGCTGAACCTGGTGTCCAACGCGCTGAAATTCACCGAGGCCGGGCGGGTGCTGATCCGGATCTCGCCCGGCGAGGCTGACGAGATCCTGCTGTCGGTCTCCGACACCGGCATCGGCATCAGCGCCGAGCAGCAGGCGCGGCTGTTCGCGCCGTTCGTGCAGGGGGATCGCTCGACCGCCCGCCGCTTTGGCGGCACGGGCTTGGGCCTGGCGATCTGCCGCGATCTGGCCGCGCTGATGGGAGGATCCATCGCCGTGCGCAGCGCGCCGGGCGAGGGTTCGACCTTCACCTTAAGGCTGACCTTGCGCCCCGCGGACGGCCCTTCGCCAGACCAGAGCGAGACTTCCGCCCTGCCCAGCCTGGCCGGGCTGCGGGTGCTGGTCGTCGACGACAACACCGTCAATCAGGTGGTCGCCCGCGCCGTTCTCGAGGCGGCGGGCATCGAGGTCGTTGCCGTCGGCGACGGCCAGGCCGCCCTGGCGCGGCTGGGCGCCGAGCGGTTCGACATGGTGCTGATGGACGTCCACATGCCGGTGATGGACGGCGTCGAGGCCGTGCGCCGGATCCGGGCGGGCGAGGCGGGCCGCGCCCATATGCCGATCGTGGCCCTGACCGCCGACGCCATGGTCGGCGACGCCGAGCGCCTGCTGGCCCAGGGCTTCGATGACGCCCATCCCAAGCCGATCGCGCCCGCCGGCCTGCTGGCGACGGTGGCGCGGCTCTCCGCCGGCGGCGAACTCCGCGCGGGGTGCTGATCGGGGCGTTCCTTCGGAACGGCGTTCGGTCAGTTTTTGTTAGCGCGCGCCGGGATAAGACGACGGCTCAGGTCTCCAGAGGGAACTCGTGTCCGTCCTCGCGCGCCGTCGCAAACTCAAGCCCGTGAACGCGGCCGACCGCCTGGCGCGCAGCCTGCGGGCCCTGGCGCACACCGGCTCGACCAGCCGGGTGCTGAACCTAGTGGAGATCGAGGCCAAGAGCGGCCAGCGTCCGGAATACGCCGAGCATCCGCTGTTCCGGAACCGCATCCTCAACGGCTGCCTGATCCTCAAGCACCGCGTGCGTAACGACGACGTCTACCTGTTCGACGAGGCGCGGCCGCTGGCCACCAAGATCATCATCCCCTTCGACCGCACGGACCTGGGCCTGGGCGGCCGCTCGGTGTTCGTCGGCCAGCGCGGCTGGATCGAGATGCTGACGGACGCCTGCAACGCCTCTGGGCGCCTGACCCGCGACCTCACCGTCCTGAACGCCATCGACGCGCTGCCGACGCTGGACCCGTTCCTGCTGCGCGAACACCTGCGCCAGCACGACCTGACCGTGGCGCACTGCTATTTCTCGCTGTCGCCGGCCGACTACGACGCCATGCAGGGTTTCGTCGGCATGGAGATCGGCCATCTGATCGAGCTGGCCTACGGCGATCAGGGCGGATCGCGCCGCTCGCAGTCCAGCCGCCTGGTCGAGGCCCTGCTGGCCGCCGACTTCGGCGAGCGGCTGTCGCCCCTGCGCCTGACGCTGGGCATGGAGGGCCACAGCTTCAAGGACGGCGTCTTCGCCTGGAAGGGGCTGCTCTATTACAAGTGGATGCTGACGCGGCTTTGGCCCCAGCTGACCCAGATCCGCGACCAGCTGGGCCGGCTGGAGGTCACGGGTCTCCGCGACGAGGCCGACGAACGCTACGTGGCCTTGGCCCGGCGACGCCTGCGAGACGCGCTGCCGATCGAGCGCGAGGCGATCCTGCGCACGCTGAAGATCTATGACGACGCCTTCGAGCAGCTGGTCCGCGATCGCCAGCCGCGGGCCTTCCGAGAGTTCCTGCTCGGCGCGCCGGAGCTGTTCCTGAACCTCGGCGAGCGGGTCGGGGCCATCGCCCACGTCGCCAGCTATTGGCGCTATCGCTTCCCCGAGGGCCAGCCGCTGACCGCCGGCGCCGAGGAGGCGATCGACATCCTGCAGGACTTCGAGACCAGCCTGGCGATACAGCTGGCGCATTGACGCCGTCGCCTTGCACGTTTGACGAGCGGAATTTTAACGTTCTGGCCCTAGCCTCCCGAGCCTATTCGCAGGAGCCTCGGGTCTCGTGTTCGACGGCAACGTCCGTACTCTCCAACGTGTCGCCGCCAAGGTGCAGCGGGTTCTGGTCGTCGATCCGAACCCCGCCATGGCGCGCTTGTTGGCCGAGCACATGCGTCCACTGGGCGCGGTTGAGGTGTTCTCGGCCCCGACCGCCGAGAAGGGCTACGCGCTGGCCCGCACGACCGAACCGCAGCTGATCTTCGTGGAGCACGCCCAGTCGGGCGTCGACGGCCTGGCCTTCACCCGCAAGGTTCGTCGTAGCGATCTGATGTGCCGCGAGGCGCCGATCATCATGTGCGCCACCGACGCCACCGCCGACATCATCTTCGGCGCCCGCGACGCCGGCGTGCACGAGTTCATGCGCAAGCCGTTCAACATCAAGGACCTGGAGCGCCGGCTCGAGGCCGTGACCCTGAAGCCGCGCGACTGGATCGAGGGCGTGGGCTATGTCGGCCCCGATCGCCGCCGCTTCAACTCGGCCGACTATCGCGGACCTCGCAAGCGCAAGGCCGACGCCGCGGCCGCCACGCCCGCCGCGCGCCTCTCCCAGGCGCTGCGCATCGTCAAGTCGGCCGCCCAGGCGCTGGACACCGATCCGGCCCAGGCCCGCCGCGCCCTGGCCGCCCAGGCCGAGGAGCTCCGCTTAGTGGGCGAGGCGGTCAAGGACAACCGTTTGATCCAGGCCGCCGCCGCCTTGACCACCTGCACCCAGGCCGACCTGGCCGGCCCTGGCGGTCGCGCCGACCTGGTCAAGCGCATCGACGCCGTCATGGGTTTCATGGCCGCCGACGACAAGGGCCGCGCGGCCTAGGCTCTCGCGCCGTCATCATCGCGACATGAAAGCTACGCCTTAGCGTCACGCGATCGTCGCCGACCGGCAACAAGGCGAAGCTAACAGCCTCCCTGGGCACGGGAGTCGCGCGCAGTCGCGACGGTGACAGGGGATAATAATGTTCATTCGCAACCAAGCGGCGCTGTTGCGCCGCGTTAGCGCGTTGGCGCTGATGCTGGCCGCCGCCGCTAGCGGCTTCGCGCGCGCCGAGGAAAACACCGCCGTCGACAGCGCTTCGGTCAGCGACGTCGTCATCACCGCGCGCCGCCCGCTGGCCGAGAGCCAGGCCGCGGCCCTGCAGATCCAGAAGAACTCGGACTCGCTGGTCAGCGTCCTGTCGGCCGACGCCGTCGGCGCGCTGCCCGACCAGAACATCGCCTTCGCCGTGGGCCGCCTGCCGGGCGTGGGCGTCGAGCGCGACCAGGGCCAGGCCCGCTACATCAACCTGCGCGGCGCGCCGGTCTACTGGACCACGCTGTCGTTCGACGGTCTCAGCGTCGTCAGCCCCGAGGGCCGCGCGACCCGCTTCGACAACATCCCCTCGGCGATCGCCAGCCTGATCACGGTCGAGAAGGCCATCGTGCCGTCGATGCCGGGCGACACGGTCGCGGGCAATGTCGACATCCGCACCCGCCGCGCCTTCGACTACAGCGGCCAGAAGATCAGCGGCAAGCTGGGCGTCGGCAAGGTCGATCTGGG
The DNA here is from genome assembly GCA_936942565.1 of uncultured Caulobacter sp. GTDB lineage: Bacteria > Pseudomonadota > Alphaproteobacteria > Caulobacterales > Caulobacteraceae > Caulobacter. Next base: position 6,062 of record CAKZJK010000205.1, read on the forward strand.
CAATGGCGACGAGCTGGACAGCAACCTCGTCTACTCGAACGTCTTCGCCGACAAGTTCGGGATCGTGGCCCAGGCCTCGTACTATTCGCGCGAGATGGCGACCGACAACTGGGAGACGGACCCGTATCTGTCGAACACCGTCGCGCCCGAGAAGCACTTCGCCCGCGAGCACGAGAACAAGCACTATCGCCTGACGCGCGAGAACATGTCGGCCTCGATCCGGCTGGACTACAAGATCGACGAGAACAACACGGTCTTCGCCAGCACGATCAACACCTATTATCACGACGACGAACTGCGCGATAACTTCCTGTTCCGCCTGGACCAAGGCACGGACGCGGGCGGCAACAGCTACACCAGCGCCGCCTACATCAAAGCCAACGACCCGACCTCGGGCACGGTCTACGGCGCGCGGATCAACGGCCGCATCGACTATCGCGACACCAAGGAAGCCATGTCCACCAACACGGTGGGCGGCGAGCACAAGTGGAACAAGCTCAGCGCCTCCTGGCGGCTGAACTACACCTACACCCAGGACGGCCGCGACACGCCGGTGACCATGGCGTTCCAGAGCCCGTCCAGCTTCCTCCTGCGGCCGACCGTCGAGTACGACTTCCGCGATGGCGACGTGAACACCGTGCGCCTGTTCCAGACCGGCGGCACGACCACGGCCCGGACCAAGGGCGCGCAGGTCACCAACATCGAGGACTTCCAGTTCCCGCTGACCAGCGCCGGCAGCCTCAAGGGCGGCGACTACACCAACGCCTACCCCGCCAAGGCCGACTTCGACTACGAGGGCGAGCTCGCGGGACACGAGACCAAGTTCGAGTTCGGCGGCCTGTGGACCGACCGCACCAAGAAGTCGCGCGAGAGCAGCTTCACCAAGAGCTATTCTGGCTCGGGTGTCCCGACCTGGGGCCAGTTCGCCAGCGACATCGGCTATCTGGGCAGCCAGAACCTGAACTACAGCTTCCGCTACACCAACAAGGACTACACGACGAACTTCGTCGACGACCTGGTGAAGACGGGCCAGGCGACCAAGGTCGACAGCACGGCCAACTACTGGCGCGTGGGCGAGACCATCACCGCCGGCTACGCCATGGCCACGACCCGCTTCGACTGGGGCAACATCGTCTACGGCGCCCGCGTCGAGCACATCGAGAACGACGGCCAGGCCTATGTCAGCTTCCCGGCCTCGGGCTCGACGCCGGCCGGTCCGCGCTTGGTGAAGGTCAAGAGCGATGACACGCTCTACTATCCCAGCGCCCACCTGAACTGGAACCTGCGCGAGGACCTGAAGCTGCGCGTCGGCGTCACCACCTCGGCCTCGCGCGCCGACTTCGACGACCTGCGCCCGAACTTCACGTTCAGCGACTCCAACCAGACGATCTCGGGCGGCAATCCGAACGCCAAGCCCGAGCGCCAGGTCGGCCTCGACGCCTATCTGGAATGGTACGCGGGCCCCGAGACCTTCCTCTCGGCCGGCGTGTTCTACAAGGACCTGAAGGACGTTCTGGTTCAGACCTCAAAGGTGTTCGGCGACACGTCGCTGAACAGCAACGGCGTCGACCGCTCGGGCTACGCCTACACCAGCGTGGGCAACGCGGGCGAGGGCCACATCCAGGGCCTGGAAGTCTTCTACAGCGGCACGGCCGAGGGCTTCGTCCAGTCGCGCGGCCTGCCGTCCTGGCTGGGCGGCTTCGGGGCCCGCCTGTCGGGGACCTGGACCTCGTCGGAGGTCACCCTGCCGTCGGTCGGCGGCGTGCCGGCCCGCACCATCTCGGTGCTGGGCACGTCGGACGCGGTCTACAACGTCCAGGCCATCTACGAGAAGTACGGCCTGACCGTGCGCGTCGCCTACCAGTACCGCACGCCCTGGGGCCAGTCGGTCGGCGCCTATCGCGTCGTCAACGGCGGCGTCTATCCGACCGACAACGGCGACATCTTCTGGGACAGCGACGAGGAGCTGGACGTCTCGGTCCGCTACCAGGTCAACAAGAACATCGAGGTGTTCCTGGACGGCAGCAACCTGACCAACCAGGGCGCGCGCCGCTACGGCGACCAGAAGCGCTACCCGATCGAGTTCGAGAAGTTCGGCCAGCGCTACGTCGGCGGGATCCGGTTTAACTTCTAAGCTGGGCTGAAAAGCTAGCGACACGGAGCCTCCCCGGTCCGCCGGGGAGGCTTTCTTTTAAACGTGTCATCCCGGAAGCCTCGTAGAGGCTATCCGGGACCCAGGGGGTGACCGAGCTCAGTGCGCGCCGCCCCTGGGTCCCGGCTCTCCGCTACGCTCCGGCCGGGATGACACGGAAAAAGGAAGGGGCCGAATTCGAACCTCTACCGCTTGCCCGCCGGTCGCTCCAGCCAATGCCTCAGCGCGCCGTTCACCGCGCCGGGCGCCTCCATCGGCGCCATGTGGCCGGTTCGGGGGATCACCACCAGGTGCGTGCAGCCGATGGCGGCGGCCATGGCGCGGTGGCCCTCGGCCGGCGTGATCTGGTCGTTCTCGCCGACGATGATCACCAGCGGGACCCGCAGGGCCTTCAGCGCCGCCTCGCCGTCCTCGCGCTCCAGGCTGTTCTGGCGCAGGAAGACCTCGCGACCCAGGCGCTGGGTCATGTCGACGATCCGGGAGGTCAGCGCGGCGTCGTCCAGGCGCGAGGCGTCGATATAGCTCTTCATGATCGCCTGGCCGATCCCCAGGAACGTCCCGCCCTTGGCGGCGGCCTTGTTCAGCGCCTTACGCTGGGCGGCGCGCTCCGGCGTGTCGACGTGGATCGAGGTGTCCAGCAAGGCCAGGCGCTTGATCCGCTCCGGCGCGATCCGGGCGATCTCCTGGGCGACATAGCCGCCCATCGAGAAGCCGGCCAGGGCGAAGGTCGGCTCGGCGTTCGCCAGCACGTGCTCGGCCATCTCGCGGATCGTGGCGTAGGGCGTGAGGTCCGGAACCCAGACCCGCGCGACGTCGGCCAGGCCGCTGATCTGGTCGCGCCACAGCTCGGCGTCGTTGAGCAGGCCGGGGAGAAGGATCAGTTGGGGCGGGGCGGAGTCGGTCATCACCGGCTCATAGCATCCCGGCGCCCAGGCGGTCACATGGGACGGCGCGCCCGACCGGGCCGGGCGCGCGCCCTGAGACTCCCGCTAGTCTTCAAGCGGCATGGGGCCGCCCGCCGTGCAGATGTAGATCGGCGTGGCGTCGTAGTAGGGCGAGGGGATGTTGGCGCGCAGCACGTAGACATTGTTACCACGTCCGCCGCAGCCTCGGTCATAGACCTCGCCCAGAACCTGCGTCTTGGCCGCGTCGGCGTAGTAGACGTAGCTGTAGGCGGTCAGATCGGCTTGAGCCATCGCCACCGGCGCGCCGAGCACGGCCACGGCGGCCGCCGCGGCGAGGATGGTCTTGATGCGAATGGTCATCGGACACTCCATCTGGAAAGCGCCATGCGAGCGCCCTCAACCCTCCCTCGGATTTACGATTGAATCAACCTTCGCGATAGTAAAGCTTTGGGCAGCGACGGGGCCAGCGGCGCAAACAAAAAGGGCGCTCCGAAGAGCGCCCTTTCCGTCTCATGGCGGTGAGCTTGAAGCCCTTACGCCTCGACCATGTTCTTGGCGATCGCCGCCTCGCGCATGGTCTTCTGCAGCTTTTCGAACGCGCGGACCTCGATCTGGCGAACCCGCTCGCGGCTGACGCCGTACTGGGCGGCGAGTTCTTCCAGGGTGGTCGGATCGTCCTTCAGGCGGCGTTCGGTCAGGATGTGGCGCTCGCGGTCGGTCAGCTCGACCATCGCCTCTTCCAGAAGCGACATCCGCAGCGACTTCTCCTCGTCCTCGGCGACGCGGGTCTCCTGGGAGACCTGCTCCTCGTC
>CAKZJK010000206.1 GCA_936942565.1 uncultured Caulobacter sp.
CCGTGCTCGGCGCGAAGACCTCGCTGAAGGCTGGCGAGGCGTTCGACAAGTCGTTGTTCTCGGCCGCCTGACGTCGGAAGGTGCGCCCGTGATCGATCCCAAGCTCCCGCCGCGCCCGTGCTCCCATCGTTTCTGAAATTCCGTCAGCCGCGACGCCTGCAGGGGCGAGCCGTGTATCTGCGGCCGCCCAAGCCCGGCGACTATCACGCCTGGGCGACCCTGCGCGGGCGCTCGCGGTCATTCCTCGAGCCCTGGGAGCCGGTGTGGCCCGAGCATGACCTGACTCGCGCCGCCTTCCGGGCGCGTCTGGCGGCCTACGCCCGCGAGATGGAGCTGGACGAGGCGTATCCGTTCTTCGTGTTTCGCCGCGCCGATGACGCCCTGGTCGGCGGCGTGCGGCTTTTCCACGTGCGGCGTGGCGTCGCCCAGACGGGGACGATCGGCTACTGGGTCGGCGAGCCTTTCGCGCGCCAGGGACATACGCGCGACGCCGTCGAGACGCTGATCCGCTTCGCCTTCAAGGGGTTAGGGCTCCATCGCCTGGAGGCCGCCTGCATGCCCGAGAACGCGCCCTCGGCCGCGCTTTTGCTGAAATGTGGCTTTTCCGAGGAAGGATACGCCCGCGCTTATTTGAAAATTAACGGCGATTGGCGAGACCATCGTCTGTTCGGCTTGGTGGCGCCCGAGTGAGTTAGGGCGACTGTGGCCGACGCGGCGGGACGGGAATGTCTTTTCGGACAGGCGAGCGACGAATCTGGGACACGACCGCGACGCTCGAAGCGTTGGGCGGCGCCGATGTCGCGCTCTGGATCTGGGAGCCTGAGTCCGATCGCCTGCGCCTGAATGGCGCCGCTCGCGCCCTGGGCCTGGGTCCTCTGGCCCCCGAATGCTCCTCCGCCGCCTTCCGCGCCCTGGCCCTGCCGCAGGATCGCGCCCAGGCCGAGGAAGTCCTGAAAGTCCGTGAGCCGGGTCAACCGGTCGTCGCCCGCTTCCGGGTTCGCGGCGGCGAGGTCTGTCTCTGGCGCGGTGTCTGGCTGGAAGAGGGCGTGCGCGCCGCCGGCGTGGTCGCCGCCGAAACCAAATTCTCCGCCTCCGAGCGCTGCGACCTGACGGGCCTGCTCGATCGCCGAGGCTTCATCGTCCGCGCCCGCGAGCGCCTGGCCGAGCCGGGCGCCCACGAGCTGGTCGTCGCCGATCTGGACCGCCTGCGCCGTCTGAACGAGGCCCTGGGCCATGACCGCGCCGACCTCGTCCTGGCCGCCCTGGGCTCGCGCCTGATCGCCGCCTTCCCGTCCGACGCCGTCCTGGGCCGCATTGGCGAAGACGAGTTCGCCGTCCTCTGCAAGCCCGACGGCTACGAGCCCGCCGAGATGCTGCGCGAGGCGCTGGAGCAGCCGCTGCGCATCGCCGGCTTCGACATTCATCCGACGCTGTCCGTCGGCGCCGTGTCGGCCGAGGGCGGGCTGGAGGCCCCGGACCCCGCCGAACTGCTGCGTCGCGCCGAGCTGGCCGTCGAGGCCGCCGCCGCCGCGGGCCGAGGCGGGGCCGCCGCTTATGGCCGCTCGATGGAGACCGACGGCCTGTCGCGCCTGGCGCTGGAGGCCGACCTGCGCGGCGCCATCGGCCGCGGCGAGATCATCCCGTACTTCCAGCCCGTCGTGCGCCTGTCGACCGGCGCGTTGTCGGGCTTCGAGGCCTTGGCCCGATGGATCCACCCGCGCCGGGGCATGTTGCCGCCGGATGAATTCCTGCCGCTGATCGAAGAGATGGGTCTGATGAGCGAGCTGGGCGCGCACATGATGCACGCCGCCGCCCGTCAGCTGTCGATCTGGCGCGCCTGTCATCCGGCGATGAGCGCCATGACCGTCAGCGTCAACCTCTCGACCGGCGAGATCGATCGTCCGGGCCTCGTCGATGACGTCGCCCAGACCCTTCGCGACAACAACCTGCCGCGCGGCGCCCTGAAGCTGGAAGTCACCGAAAGCGACATCATGCGCGATCCCGAGCGCGCGGCCATGGTGCTCCGGACCTTGCGCGAGGCGGGCGCTGGCCTGGCGCTCGACGACTTCGGCACGGGCTTCTCGTCGCTATCGTACCTGACGCGCTTGCCGTTCGACACGCTGAAGATCGACCGCTACTTCGTGCGTACCATGGGCGCCAACGCCGGCTCGGCCAAGATCGTCCGCTCGGTCGTCAAGCTGGGCCAGGACCTCGATCTGGAGGTCGTCGCCGAGGGCGTCGAGAACGCCGAGATGGCGCGCGCCCTGCAAGGCCTCGGCTGCGACTACGGCCAGGGCTTCGGCTACGCGCCGGCGCTGTCGCCGCAGGAAGCCGAGGTCTATCTGAACGAAGCCTATGTCGACGGCGCCGCGCCGGTGAAGGCGCGGGGCTAGAGACGCTCTCCTCCCCTCTCGGGGGAGGTGGCCCAGAGGGCCGGAGGGGGCAGCTCCGCCTAGGCCGCAATAGCCCCCTCGGTCGCTTCGCGACAGCTCCCCCCGGAGGGGAGCGGATATTCCTAAGCTCGCCCCGCCTGCGCCGACAGATGGTCGGCGGAAATCCCGAGCTTCGCCAGGGCCCGCGTCCACTTGTGCTCGTGGTCCTCGCCGAACAGCAGGCCCTCGTCGGCGTCGCAGATCAGCCAGATGTTGTCGCGCAGCTCCCGCTCCAGCTGGCCAGGACCCCAGCCGGCGTAGCCCAGCGCCAGGATCGCCTTGCGCGGCCGGCGCATCGGGCTGGCCATGGCGTCCAGAACGTCGCGCGTGGCGGTCAGGCTCAGGCCCTCGGCGATCGGCAGGGAGGAGTCCGGCGAGTGGAAGTCGTCGGTGTGCAGGACGAACCCGCGCTCGCGCTCGATCGGCCCGCCCAAGAGGACCAGGTCGCTCGGCGCCTGGATGTCGGACTTCACGCCCAATCGCTCCAGCAGTTCGAAGACGGTCAGGCCCTCCACGGGGCGATTGACCGCCAGGCCCATGGCCTGCTCCTCGTCGTGAGCGCACAGATAGAGCACAGCCCGTTCGAAGCGCGGGTCCTCGATGCCCGGCATCGCCACCAGGAGGCGTCCGGTCAGGAACTCGCCCTCGTCGTCATCGATCATGCTGGCCATGAGGAGAGCATTGGCTCTCCGTGCGACGCTTTCAAGTCGCCGTCCGTGAAATCCGTCGGGAGATGGCGCCCAAACCGCCGCTTGGCGGCGGCGTGGCGGAGGGATATCTCCAAGCCTCCGAAACGCAACACCAAGGAACACGGCCCATGACGATCCAGGTTGGCGACAAGCTGCCCGCGGCGACTTTCATGACCAGCACGGCCGAAGGGCCGGCGCCGATCAGCACCGACGACATCTTCAAGGGCAAGACCGTGGCGCTGTTCGCCGTGCCGGGCGCCTTCACCCCGACCTGCTCGGCCAAGCACCTGCCGGGCTTCAAGGATCACGCGGCCGATCTGAAGGCCAAGGGCGTCGACGCGATCGCCTGCGTGTCGGTCAACGACGTCTTCGTGATGAAGGCCTGGGGCAAGGACCAAGGCATCGACGGCGAGGTGCTGCTGCTGGCCGACGGCAATGGCGACTTCACCCGCGCCATCGGTCTGGATTTCGACGGCAGCAAGTTCGGCATGGGCGCGCGCTCGCAGCGTTATTCCCTGATCGCCAAGGACGGCGTCGTCACCCAGCTGAACATCGAGGAAGCCGGCCAGTTCAAGGTCTCGTCGGCCGAGTACCTGCTGGAGCAGCTGTAAGCTCCATGTGACTTTTCCTCCCTCGCGGCGCGGGGGAGGAAATCCAACGTCTAGTCCGCGGTCACGGCCTCGCGCAGGGCTTGCACCTGCTTGTTCAGAGCCTCGAGGGCCGCGCCCGTCATGCCGGACCGCTCCATCAGAAGGTCGCCGAGGCACATCGAGCGCTCCAGCAGGTCGCGACCCGCCGCCGTCATGCTGACCTCCACGCGCCGCTCGTCCTCGGCGCCGCGCCGCCGCTCGACCAGGCCCGCGGCCTCCAGTCGCTTCACCAGCGGCGTGACGGTGCTCGACTCCAGATCCAGGCGCGCGGCGATGCCGCCGATGGTCAAGCCGTCGGATTCGCCCAGCGCGCTCAGCGCCAGATATTGCGGATAGGTCAGCCCCAGCTGATCCAGCAGGGGCTTGTAGGCGCGCGTGATCGCCATGCTGGTGGCGTATAGGGTAAAACAGATCTGCTGATCCAAGGGGCGCATCGATGGCGTCTCCGTGCGTAACTGAAATCCTTATTACCACGAAAAAGAATATCGCGATAAACAATTCGCTGGACAAGGGGCAAGATCGGACTTAGCTATCTCCATATCGCGATAATGATTGTCGCGAAAACCAAATGAGGGATGATCATGAGCCAGTCGAACCAAGCTTCCCGCCGCGGCCTGATGGCCGCTGGTCTCGGCCTCGCCGCCGCTGCCGCGGCGCCCCTGGCCGCGCAAGCCGCCACGACCAAAGCGACTTCCTCGGCCGCCACCCGCGCCCAGAGCGGCTACGTCACCACCAAGGACGGCGTCCAGATCTTCTACAAGGACTGGGGCCCCAAGGAAGCCCAGCCGATCGTGTTCCACCACGGCTGGCCGCTTTCGGCCGACGACTGGGACGCCCAGATGATGTTCTTCCTGCTGAAGGGCTATCGCGTCATCGCCCATGACCGTCGTGGCCACGGGCGCTCGACCCAGACCGACACCGGAAATGAGATGGACACCTACGCGGCCGACGTCATCGCCCTTACCGACCACCTGGACCTGAAGAACGCCTTCCACGTCGGCCACTCGACCGGCGGCGGCGAGGCGATCCACTACGCCGCCCGCGCCAAGCCGGGCCGCGTGGCCAAGGTCGTGCTGATCGGCGCGGTGCCGCCGATCATGCTGAAGACCCCGGCCAATCCTGGCGGTCTGCCGCTCGAGGTCTTCGACGGCTTCCGCTCGGCCCTGCTGGCCAACCGCGCCCAGTTCTACAAGGAGATCCCCGCAGGACCCTTCTATGGCTTCAACCGCGCCGGCGCCAAGGTCAGCCAGGGTCTGATCGACAACTGGTGGCGCCAGGGCATGGAAGGCGGCGCCAAGGCTCACTACGACTGCATCAAGGCCTTCTCGGAGACCGACTTCACCGAGGACCTGAAGACCGTCGACGTGCCCGTCTTCCTGATGCACGGCGAGGATGACCAGATCGTCCCCATCGCCGACAGCGCCCTGCTGGGCATCAAGCTGTTGAAGAAGGGCAAGCTGAAGACCTATCCAGGCCTGCCGCACGGCATGGCGTCCACCCACCCGGACGTGATCAACGCCGACCTTCTGGCGTTCTTCCGAGCCTAACCTCAACCACCGTCATCCCGCGCCTTGTGCGCGGGACCCATGGTTCAGCTTTCACGTGAGAGCTTGGCCCTGCTCCGCACCAGCGGCGGACGAATGGGTCCCGCGCATGAAGCGCGGGATGACGGCTGTTTGCGCGTGTGCGAAGGGCCCTAAGCGCCCAGAACCTCCGGCGTCATCGCCTCCAGGTCCGCCGCGCCCAGCATGACCCCCGCCGCCGCGCCCGGGACCTGGGCCAGCACCGCCTCGGCGAAGACGCGGGCCAGGGCGCGCTTGCTTTCGGCCCAGGCCGCATCGGTCTCGCCGGCCGCCGCCAGTGCGCCCTTGGCCAGCATCCAGCCGCCGACCACGTCACCCAGCAGCTTCAGATAGGCCGTCGCGCCGGATAGCGCGTCGGGCATGGCCTTGGCGCGGCGCTCGACCAGCCAGGCCGTGGCGCCGGCGGCGGCGTCGAGGGCGGCTTCCAGGCGCAAGCCCACGGCCTTCAGGTCCGAGCCCTTCAGGTCTTCGATCGTGTCGCGGATGTCGTCCATCAGGTCGGCGACCGCCTGACCCTCGCCCAGCATCAATTTGCGGCCGACCAGGTCGATGGCCTGGATGCCGTTCGTGCCCTCGTAGATCGGGGCGATGCGGGCGTCGCGATAGTGCTGGGCCGCGCCGGTCTCCTCGATGAAGCCCATGCCGCCGTGGATCTGGACGCCCTGCGAGGCGACCCAGACGCCGACGTCGGTCGACCAGGCCTTGGCGATGGGCGTCAGCAGTTCCTCGCGCAGCTTGGCGCTGGTCCGGGTCGTCTCGTCAGCGGCCGCGCGAGAGAGATCCGCTGCGACGGCGGTCGACAGGCAGATGCCTCGCGCGGCTTCGATATGGGCCTTCATCAGGACGAGCGAGCGGCGGACGTCCGGATGGTCGAACAGGCGCGAGGGATAGGCGCCGGTCCACGCCGAGCGCCCCTGCGCGCGGTCCTGGCTGAAGGCCAGCGCCTGCTGGTAGGCGCGCTCGGCGATGGCGGTCCCTTGCGTGCCGACCTGCAGGCGCGCGGCGTTCATCATCGTGAACATGTTGGGCAGGCCCTGGCCCAGGCCCCCGACCAGCTCGGCCTTGGCGCCCTCGAACAGCATCACGCAGGTGGGCGAGCCGTGGATGCCCAGCTTGTGTTCCAGCCCGCCGACCCGCAGGGCGTTGGCTTCGCCCGGCTGGCCGTCCTCGCCGACCAGCACCTTGGGCGCCAGGAACAGCGAGATGCCCTTCACGCCGGGAGAGGCGTCGGGCGTGCGGGCCAGAACGAGGTGGACGATATTGTCGGCGGCGTCGTGGTCGCCCCAGGTGATGTAGATCTTCTGGCCAGTGATCCGCCAACCGCCTTCGCCATCCGGCGTGGCCATCGTCGTCAGGGCGGCGAGATCCGAACCGGCTTGCGGCTCGGTCAGGTTCATGGTGCCGGTCCACTCGCCGGACACCAGCCTGGGCAGGTAGAGCGCCTTCTGGCGGTCCGAGCCGTGGTGGTCCAGCGCCTCGATGGCGCCCAGGCTCAGCATTGGGCAGAGGCCAAAGGCCATGTTGGCGGCCTGGATCATTTCCAGCACCGCGACCTCAAGCGTCTTGGGCAGGCCCTGGCCGCCGTGCTCCGGCGCGGCCGCGAGGCCGGCCCAGCCGCCTTCGGCGAACTGCTTGTAGGCGTCGGCGAAGCCCGGGGCGCAGCGGACGACGCCGTTCTCGAGCTTGGCGCCGACCGTGTCGCCCTGGCGGTTCAGGGGCGCCAGCACGTCGGCGGCGAAGGCGCCGGCCGCCTCCAGCACCGCCGCCACCGTATCGGTGTCCGCTTCGGGGAAGGCGTCCGCCAGCCGGTCGAAGTCCGCGACATGGCGCAGCGAGAAGGCGAGGTCGCGAACGGGGGCGCGGAAGGTCATGTCCGACAAAGCTCCAGATTATCGGCGTTCTCTTTAGGCGCGCGGGTTACGGACGCCAAGCCGACCACAGATTTGTTGATCAGGTAACGACCTCGTGATCGGCGAGCCCTTCAAAGCTGTGCCTGACTCCTTAAGTCGGGAGAACCGTAACCGCTGCTGTTTTAATTGGAGATCTCCGATGTCCCGTCGTTTCGCTTCGCTCGCCTATGGCGCGCTCGCCGTGGCGCTGCTCTCGGCCCCCGCCGCCTACGCGGCGCCGGGCGTCACCTCGACCAAGCCCGCCGACCTGCCGGCCGGCCACTATGCGCTGGACAAGACCCACGCCTCGGTCGTGGCCAAGATCAAGCACATGGGTTTCTCGAACTACCAGTTCCGCTTTACCAAGGTCGACGCCAGCTTCGACTATGATCCGAAGGCTCCGCAGGACGCCAAGATCAAGGTGACCGTCGATCCGGGTTCGATCGACACCGCGACCGGCGCCGACGAGTTCGGCCTGAAGTTCAACAAGGAACTGGCCGGCGACGGCTGGCTGGAAGCCAACAAGTTCCCGACCGCCACCTTCGTCTCGACCAAGGTCGAGCCGGGCGCGGGGCAGACCGGCAAGGTCTACGGCGACTTCACCCTGCACGGCGTGACCAAGCCGATCGTGCTGGACGTCACCTTCAATGGCGTCGGCTCGGGCTTCGCGCCGGGCAGCGTCAAGACCGGCTTCTCGGCCTCGACGACGATCAAGCGTTCGGAATTCGGCGTCAGCAAGTACGTGCCGCTGGTCGGCGACGAGGTCGCGCTGAACATCGAAGTCGAGTTCGACAAGAAGTAAGCTGTCCGCCGTCTTGCGCCGGTCCGGTCGGATCGGCGCAAGCGTTTCTAATTTCGTCTGGAGTTATCGATGGCCGCTGACCGCACCCGCTACACGACGGTGGCGATTGTCCTGCACTGGTTGATCGCGGCGACCATCATCTTCCAGATCATCGTCGGCTGGCGCATGGGCGATGGGCCCAAGGGCTCGCCGACCACCTTCGCCCTGTTCCAGCTGCACAAGTCGATCGGCTTCACGATCCTGCTGCTCAGCTTGGCGCGTCTGGCGTGGCGGATCTTCAACCGCGCGCCGGCCCCGCCGTCGCATCAGCCGCGCTGGGAGCGGATCGCCTCCAAGCTCGTCCACGTCGGCTTCTACGTGATCATGATCGGCCTGCCGCTGACGGGCTGGATCCTGGTTTCGACCAGCCGGGTGGTCGTGCCGACCCTGTGGTGGGGCGTGATCCCGTGGCCGCACCTGCCGGGTCTGCCCGAGCTGGCCGCCGGTCCCAAGCACGCCTGGCACGAGTTCGGCGAGCTGGGTCACGGCGTCCTGGTCAAGCTGACCTATCTGCTGCTGGCCCTGCACCTGGGCGCGGTGGCCAAGCACCAGGTCCTCGACAAGGACGAGGTGTTCCAGAACATGGCCCCGGGCGCCAAGCCGGGCCTGAAGGAGCCGCGCGCCTGGCTCGTCGCCGCCGGCCTCGCCGCCGTGGTCGCCGCCGCCTACCTGTTCACGCCCTCGGTCCATGCCGCCAAGCCGATCGCGCCGCCGCCGCCCGCCGCCGATGCGGCCGCGCCCGCTGAACCCGCCGCGCCGGCGCCAACGGAACAGGCTGCTCCGGCCGCCGACGCCGCCAAGCCCGAGGCCGTCCCGGCCGAACCCGAGTCCGCCTTGAAGGACCCCGTGGCTTGGGCCGTTCAGAAGGGCGCCAGCCTGAACTTCTCGGCCGTCTGGTCGGGCGCGCCGGTCGAGGGCCGCTTCAACCGCTGGACCGCCGACATTCTGTTCTCGCCCGAGGCCCTGGACCGCTCGAAGCTGACCGTCAGCGTCGACATGGCCTCGGCCGTGACCGGCGACGATCAGCGCGACCAGAGCCTGCCTAGCGGCGACTTCTTCGACACCGCCGCCCATCCGAAGGCGACCTTCACCGCCAGCAAGTTCCGCAAGACGGGCGAGGGCCAGTACGTCGCCGACGGGACCCTGGACCTGCGCGGCGTGAAAAAGCCGCTCAGCCTGCCGTTTTCCTTGAAGATCGTCGGCGACACGGCGACCGCGCGCGGTGTAACCACCCTCGACCGGACCACGTTCGGGGTTGGACAGGGCGAATGGGCGTCTACGGATCAGATCGCGGCCAAGGTGAAGGTCAGCTTCTCGCTGACCGCCAAGCGGAAATAGAGGCCGCCGCCAGCGCCCTGCGCGCGGGCGGTCTCGTCATCCTGCCGACCGAGACCGTCTATGGCCTGGGCGCCGACGCGGCCAATCCGACCGCCGTGGCCGCGATCTTCGAGGCCAAGGGCCGCCCGCGCTTCAACCCGCTGATCGCCCACATGGCCAACCTGGACATGGCCATGGCCCATGCCGTTTTCGACCCGCTGTCCCTGATCCTCGCCAAGGCATTCTGGCCCGGGCCACTGACGCTGGTTCTGCCGCTCAGGCCTGAAAGCGGGATCCACGAATTGTGCACGGCCGGCCTGCCGACCGTGGGCATTCGCGTGCCGGACGGTTTTGCAAGCCTTCTGATCGCCCGCTATGGCAAGCCTCTTGCCGCCCCCAGCGCCAATACGTCGGGTCGCATCAGCCCGACCTCGGCGCAGCATGTCGCCGCCGATATCGGCGACCACGCCCGACAGGTCGCGCAGCACGCCCTGCCCGTCGAGCAGGCCGG
>CAKZJK010000207.1 GCA_936942565.1 uncultured Caulobacter sp.
GTAGAGGGCCCCTACAGCCCCAGCCGCCGCGCTCGTCCCGCGATGCCCAGCGCCAGACGCTCGGCGATCAGCTGATCGGGCGAGCCGGAGGTCTTGCAGGCGCGGTCGGCGTTCAGCACCTCGCCCTGAACCTCGAGGATCGCCTCCAGGTTCCAGGCGCGCGCCTGGCGGAGGAACTCGCGCTCCTGCTTCCAGAAGACGCCGGAGGCCTTGGCGGCGGCCTGCAGGTCGACGCCGTTCTTGTGCAGGGTCAGGACCCGCCTCAGGCGGCCCAGATAGTAGCTGATGGCCCGGACGGCGGCGGGACCGCCTTCGCCCTCGGCGGCGGCGCGACGGAGAGCCGCCTGGGCCGCTCCGACCTTGCCGCCGAACGCGTCGGCGGCGGCGTCGCTGAGGGAGGCCTCGGGCTCCACGCCCAGAAAGTCCGTCAGGTCGGCGGCGGTGGCGTTGATCCCGCTACCCGGGCCGAGGAACAACGCCAGCCGCTCGATCTCGGCGCGGGCCACGCCGCGCTCCTTGGGCAGGCGGGAAACGAAGAGGTCCAGCGCCTCGCTGTTCAGGCTGACCTTGTCGTTGGCCAGCGTATCGCGGGTGAGCCGGGCCAGATCGCCGGCCTCGTCCTCGTAGCAGGGGATGACGGCGCAGCCATTGGCCTTCTCGCCAACCTTGCGCAGCTGGGAGTCACGGCCCAGCGCCCCGGCCTCGATCAGGAAGAAGGCGTCCGGATTGAGATGGCCCTCGACGTGGCGGGTCACCGCCTCGGCCGCGGCCTTGTCGGGGCCGGCCTTCTCGCCGTTCAGGCGCAGGCGCACCAGGCGGCGTCCGCCCATCAGCGACATCGCCGAGAGCTCGTCCTCCAGCTTGGCTGGATCGGCCTCGACGTCGCTCTCGGTCAGCTGGGCGGTGTCGAAAGGATCGTCCGGCCGCTCGACCACGCGCTTGGCCAGGGCGTTGGCGCGGTCGCGCACGACGCCCCGGTCCTTGCCGTAGATGACCACGGCCCGGATGTCCGGGGTCGGCTCCTTCAGGAAGCGTTCGACGTCCGGACGCTTGGAGAGGATCATTGGAGCCCGCCGTGTCCGGATGCCTGCATCTGAACGCGACAGGCAGGCTCCGTCTTCAGGTTCCTGGAGCGCGTCTTCACGCGCTCTAGGCCTTCTTCTTGCCGCCCGCCAGCCAGGTGGCGAGGTCCAGCTGGATCTTGCGGGCCGCCTCGGTCGCCGCGCGCTCCTGACCGTCCTGCTGGGCCGCGATGGCCGCGTAGGGCTGGTCGGCGGAGTCGTAGGTCACAGAGACCTCGGTATAGCCCTTGTGGACCTGCGAACCCGTCTTGGCGTCCAGGAGACGCCAGTTGACGCTCATCCGCAGCTCGTAGCGATTGGCGACGTTGTCGAGGCGCACGCCGCGGGCGAAGCGGGTTTCGTTGACCGCCAGGGACAGCTTGTAGGCCGCCGGCGTTCCCTGGCGGTGGGCCAGGGCGTCGTCCAGCTGCTCGCGCAGCAGATAGCCCCCGCGCCCCTCGGCCGCGATGGTCTCGATGCCCGAGAGGCCGCTCTCCACGCCCGGACGGGCATAGAGGGGCGTGAAGCCGCAGGCCGAAACGCCCAGGGTCGAGAGCGCCAGAAGCGATGTTCTAAGGGCGCCGATCAGCAGGAAGCGTTTCATCGGTCTCAGTTAGCCACGATGTTGACGATACGGTCCTTCACCACGATCACCTTGCGGACCGTGAGGCCCTCAAGGTGGGCCATGACGTGGGGATCCGCTAGCGCGATTTTTTCGACTTCGCTCTCGGCGGCGCCGGCCTTGACCTTCACCTCGCCGCGACGCTTGCCGTTGATCTGGATGGGCAGGACGCGCTCGTCGTCCGCCGCCAGGGCCGGGTCGGCCTTGGGCCACGGGGCGTTGACGACCATGCCCTCGCCGCCGATCCGGGCCCAGGCTTCCTCGGCCAGGTGCGGGGTGAACGGGGCGACCAGGCGCGCCAGGATGTTCAGGGCCTCGGCGCGAGCGGCCAGGACAGCGTCGGACGCGCCTTCGGCCGGAGCGGCCTTTAGAGCGTTCAGGAACTCGTACAGGCGCGCCACGCCGCTGTTGAAGCGGAAGCCCTCGATGCTGTCGGTGACGAAGCCGATCAGCTTGTGGGCGGCCTTGCGCAGGGCCAGGGCGGCCTCGTCGCCGGCGTCGTGGGCGAAGTCGCCGGCCGGCTGGCTGTCGAACTCGTTCCACAGGCGGTGCGTGAAGCGCCAGCTGCCCTCGACGCCCGAATTGGTCCACTGGACGTCGCGCTCGGGCGGGCTGTCGGACATCACGAACAGGCGCGCGCTGTCGACGCCGTAGGCCTCGAAGATGTCCTCGGGGGCGACGACGTTCTTCTTGGACTTCGACATCTTCTCGATGTCGCCGATGACGATCGGGGCGCCGGTCTTGGCGTGCGTGGCCGAGCGGCTATTGCCCTCGACCTTGATCACCACGTCCGAGGGCTCGACCCACTCGCCGGCCTCGTTCTTGTAGGCCTCGTGGGTGACCATGCCTTGGGTGAACAGGCCCGCGAACGGCTCCTCGACCGAGACCAGGCCCTCGTCCTTCAGGGCGCGGGTGATGAAGCGGGCGTACAGCAGGTGCAGGATCGCGTGCTCGACGCCGCCGATATACTGGTCGACCGGCAGCCAGTAGTCGGCCGCGGCCTTGCCGACCGGCTCGGCGGCCTTCGTGTCGGCGAAGCGGGCGAAGTACCAGCTAGAGTCGATGAAGGTGTCCAGCGTGTCCGTTTCGCGCTCAGCCTTGCCGCCGCAGGACGGGCAGGTCGTGTGGCGCCAGGTCGGGTGACGCAGCAGCGGGTTGCCCGGCTTGTCGAAGGTGACGTCGTCGGGCAGGGCGACCGGCAGTTGGTCTTCCGGAACGGGGACCACGCCGCAGGCCTCGCAATGGATCACCGGGATCGGGCAGCCCCAGTAGCGCTGGCGCGAGACGCCCCAGTCGCGCAGGCGATAGACGGTCGCGCCCTGGCCCTGACCGGCGGCCTCGATACGCGCCACGGCCTCGGCCTTGGCGGTCTCGACGTCCATGCCGTCCAGGAACTCGGAGTTGAAGATCTTGCCGGGGCCGACATAGGCCTCCTTGCCGACCGTGAAGGTCGCCGGATCCTCGCCGTTGGGCAGCACCACCGGCTTGACCGGCAGGTCGTACTTGCGGGCGAAGTCCAGGTCGCGCTGGTCGTGGGCCGGGCAGGCGAAGATCGCGCCGGTGCCGTAGTCCATCAGGATGAAGTTGGCGATCCAGACGGGCAGTGTGATCGACGGGTCCAGCGGGTGCTTGACCCGCAGGCCCGTGTCGTAGCCCAGCTTCTCGGCGCTCTCGATCTCGGCTTCCGAGGTGCCGCCCTTGCGGCAGTCGGCGATGAATTGCTGGATTTGCGGGTTCTCGACCGCCAGCTGTTCGGCCAGCGGGTGCTCGGGGGCAATGCCGACGAAGCTGGCGCCGAACAGGGTGTCGGGACGGGTGGTGTAGACCTCCAGCCCCTCGGCCAGGCCATCGGGGGCTTCACCGTCGAACTGGAACTTGAAGCGCAGGCCCTTGGAGCGGCCGATCCAGTTCTCCTGCATCAGGCGAACCTTGTCGGGCCAACGGTCCAGGGTCTTCAGGCCGTCGATCAGGGCGTCGGCGTAGTCGGTGATCCGCAGGAACCACTGGGTCAGCTTGCGCTTCTCGACCGTCGCGCCCGAGCGCCAGCCCTTGCCGTCGATGACCTGCTCGTTGGCCAGGACGGTCATGTCGACCGGGTCCCAATTGACCGAGGCTTCCTTGCGATAGACCAGGCCGCGCTTCAGCAGGCGCAGGAACCAGGCCTGCTGCTTGCCGTAATATTCGGGGTCGCAGGTAGCGAACTCGCGCGACCAGTCGACCGAGATGCCCAGCGACTTCAGCTGCTCGCGCATGGCGGCGATGTTGTCGTAGGTCCAGCCCTTGGGGTGGACGCCGCGTTCCATGGCCGCGTTCTCGGCGGGCATGCCAAACGCGTCCCAGCCCATCGGGTGCAGGACGTTGAAGCCCTGGGCGCGCTTGTAGCGAGCCACCACGTCGCCCATGGCGTAGTTGCGCACGTGGCCCATGTGGATGCGCCCCGACGGATACGGGAACATCTCGAGGACGTAGTATTTCGGACGGCCGTCGTTGATCTCGCCGGTCTTGAAGACGTCGGCCTTGGCCCAGGCTTCACGCCATTTGGGCTCGGTGTCTTTGGGATTGTAGCGGGCCATCGGAAACCAGGTCTTGGATGCGGGAACGCGCCCCGTGAGGCGATCCGCGGCAAGACTAGGCGGTTTCGCGGCCGGAGCGCGCAGGAATATGGGTAATCAGGGTCTCCGCCGCGAAGCGGAGACCCTTAGGGCCTTAGCCCTTGATGTTCGAAAGTCGAAGCTGACGGGCGCGGGTCAGGATCGCGTTTTCGATGTCGGTGGCGGTCTGGTCGGCGACGGGCGCGTCGACCCAGTTGCCGTTCACGTCCTTGGACTGCTTGAACACCGTGACGTTGAGGCCGTCGGCGCGCAGGCGGGTGTCCAGGATGTAGACCGTGGCCTTGAAGCGCTCGGCCGGGGTTTCCGGGTTCACGTACCAGTCGGTGATGATCACGCCGCCGTACGGATCGGCCGAGGCCAGCGGCATGAAGGCCAGCGTATCGAGGCTGGCGCGCCACAGATAGCCGTTCACGCCGATCGAGCCTTCGTTCGCCGGGGCCTTGCCGCCGCCGCCAAAGCGCTTGAACGGGTTGAGGCCCGGCTCATCGCTTTGCGTGGAAAACGTCTTCGGGGGCTTGTTGCTGCTGCAGGCCGACACGCCCAGCATGGACAGAGCCAGGACGCCCGCGGCGACGCCGCGCATCACAGACCCACGCTCAAACGCCATAGTACCTCGCTCCAATGTCTCGCCGGCGCGACTTGCGCACTCCTGGCGCGCCCCCGCGGCCGGGAGCCGGTCTATAGCATGGCCGCGCTGCCTCAAAACAGGAATCGCGTGACCTCACCGCCACACGAGTCGATTGAATCGTACAATACGGCCGGAAGTGCGACCAAACGTCGGTTGACCGCGTTTCGGCCAAGCCTTTAATCGAAATGCAAAGAGCCCGTCCTATATAGGATGGGTGGTACAACCGAGTTGGGCTCCGAGTGGCGATGGTCGCGAAGCGTTTTTTCCTGGCGGGGACCGCCGCGCTGATCCTGACGGGATCGGCGTCGATGGCGTTCGCTCAGGCCAAGCCGCACGCGGTCGCTCCGGATTTCAGCGCCAAGAACGACTTCACCAGCGCCGCCGCCGGCGTCCAGTATCCGCAGGATGACAAACGCACCCTGCGTTGGGACGCCAAGAAGGGCCGCTGGGGCCTGAAGCTGGATCTCGACCAGCCCTCCAGCCGCGAAATGGAAATGCAGGACGTGCAGGCCGGGGCCTACTTCAAGGTCACGCCCTCGATCCGCGTCGGCGGCGCCGTCAGCCTGGGCGAGTCCAACCCCGCGCTGGCCGCCCGCAAGGCCCAGCAGCCCGAGGCTGCCCCGCGCGTTCGCCTCGAGACCGCCTTCAAGTTCTAAGCTCGGCTCGGCCCGCGAGGGCTTCGACCGCCGCGATCCCGACAATCCCGCTTCCCGCGAGCCGACCCACCGTGTCCGCGCGCACGCCGCCGAGGGCGTAGATGGGCAGGGACGTCGCATCGACCATTTCCTTCAAGCCCTCGACGCCCAAGGGCCGTCCGGCTGACGGGCTGTTGCTGGGAAAGACGGGCGAGACGATCACGGCGTCCGCGCCCGCCCGCTCCGCGGCCTGGACGGCGGCCAGATCATGCGCGGCGACCGTGATCAGATAGCGGCCGTGCTCGGCCCGCAGTTTCGGAATTTCGCCAGCCAAGCGCTCGGGCATGTGCAGGCCATCGGCGCGAATCCCTTCGGCCAAGCCAGGGTGGGCGCCCGCGAGCAGCCAAAGGCCCCGCGCGTCGGCGATCGCGCGCAGGCGGCGGCCCTGCTCGACCGCGTCCTCCGCGGCAAAGGCCCGGAAGACGATCCCCGCGCCGCGCGGCAGGCGTTCGGCCACCGTCTCGGGCGCGGCGATGCGAGCGGGATCGGTGAAGAACAGCAGGTTCGGAAGGACGCGATCGCGCACGGTCCTTGGCGGAAAGGCCGCCGCCGTCCTAGACAGGACCTCCAGTTCGCTGTCGCCCCGCAAGGCCGCTCCTTCCATGTCCCAAGCCCTCGCCGACATCCAAAGCCGCATCGCCGCCGCGCAGGCCCGCGCTGGCCGAGCTCCCGGCTCGGTCACGCTGGTGGCGGTGTCCAAGACCCAGCCCTGGGAGCATATCGCGCCCGTGCTGGAGGCGGGACAGAAAGTGTTCGGCGAGAACCGCGTCCAGGAGGCGATGGAGCGCTGGAGCGACCGCCGCGAGGGCCTCGAGCTGCGCCTGATCGGGCCGCTGCAGACCAACAAGGCCCGCGAGGCCGTGGCGTTCTTCGATGTGATCGAGACCGTCGACCGCGAGAAGCTGGCTCGGGTGCTGGCCGACGAGATTCAGCGCGCCGGCAAGGCGCCGCGCCTCTATGTCCAGGTCAACACCGGCGAGGAGCCGCAGAAGGCCGGCATCGCGCCCGCGGAAGCCGACGCCTTCATCGCCGCCTGTCGCGCGACCTATGGGCTGACGGTCGAGGGCCTGATGTGCATCCCGCCGTTCGACGTCGATCCGGCCCCGCACTTCGCGGCGCTGCGCGTGATCGCCGAGCGCAACGGCGTCGAGAAGCTGTCCATGGGCATGAGCGACGACTTCGAGATCGCGATCGCCGAGGGGGCCACCTCGGTGCGGGTGGGGTCGGCGCTGTTTGGGGCGCGGAACTACGGCTAAGCCACGATCTCCACCGCGTCCCCCGGCCTGGCCACGGCGAGCACCGCCTCCAGGTCGGCGCGCGCCAGGGCCACGCAGCCCTCGGTGCCCGGATAGCCCTCGCGGGCCAGGTGCATGAAGATCGCCGAGCCCATCCCCGATACCGGCGGGTCGTCGTTATGGCCCAGGATCACCACCAGGTCGTAGACGGCGTCGTCGCGCCACATGCGCTCGGCGCTGGCCGGATAGGGCAGGCTGATGGGGCGGTTGTAGTTCGGATCGCCGGGGGCGTCGCACCAGCCGTCCTGCGGCCGCGTCGCGCGGGTGGGCAGGGCGGTCGCCGGGCCTTGCGTGTAGACGTCCGGCCGATACCAGACCTCGCGCATGCGCCAGACGCCCAGCGGGCTCTTGCCGTCGCCCTCGCGCTTATCCTTCGCCCCGATCGCGCCGGCCTTGCCGATCGCGCAGCGCAGGGTTCGGCCTTCGAGTTCAAAACGGCCATCGGCATGGGCGCGGAACAGCATCGAGACGTCGACTCCCGGACATTAAGGCCTGGCCGGGGTTGTCCCCGAGGCCCGCAGCGGTGCATGTTTCGCCCTATGGCGCAACGCAAGACCCTTCTGCTGATCGACGACGACGACGACCTGCGCGGCGCCCTGGCCGAGCAGCTGGCGCTCCATGAGGAATTCGCGGTCAATGAGGCGGCCAGCGCCGGCGAGGGCGTGCGGATATCGCGCGAGCTCAAGCCCGACCTGATCCTGCTGGACGTCGATCTGCCCGACATGGACGGCCGCGAGGCCTGCCGCTTGATGCGCAAGAACGGCGTCACCGCGCCGGTGATCATGCTGACGGCCGCCGCCAGCGACAGCGACACGATCCTGGGCCTGGAGTCCGGCGCCAACGACTATGTCACCAAGCCCTTCCGCTTCGGCGTGCTTCTGGCCCGCATCCGCGCCCAGCTGCGCAGCTACGAGGCCTCGGAAGACGCGCTGTTCCGCATCGGCCCCTACGAATTCCGCCCCTCGGCCAAGCTCTTGGTCGACGAGAAGCAGAAGAAGGTGCGGCTGACCGAGAAGGAAACCAACATCCTCAAGTACCTCTATCGCGCCGGCTCCAAGCCCGTGTCGCGCGAGGAGCTGCTGACCGAGGTCTGGGGCTACAACGCCGGGGTCACGACCCACACCCTGGAAACCCACGTCTATCGCTTGCGTCAGAAGATCGAGCCCGATCCCACCGTGGCGCGGATCCTGATCACCGAGATGGGCGGCTACCGGCTGCAGCCGTAGGGCAGCGAACACTGTCATCCCGGGCGAACCTCGGCGAAAGCCGGGGGAAGACCCGGGACCACGGCAAACTCGGCGTTTCTGGCGGTCCCGGCTCGGCGCGCTTCGCGCTTGGCCGGGATGACAATCGAAACGGCCAAAAGAAAAAGGGCCCGGCCTTTCGGCCGAGCCCTTCTCAAAATCTCATGGAGACCAAACGCTTACGCGTTGCCGACCACGCCGCCGGCTTCGGCCTGGGCCTTGCGCGCGGCGTAGACGCCGGCGAAGTCGATCGGGTCGATCAGGAACGGCGGGAAGCCGCCCTCGGCCGTCACGTCCGAGATCAGGCGACGGGCGTAGGGGAACAGGAAGCGCGGGCACTCGATCAGCAGCACCGGCTCGAGGTCTTCCTCGGGGACGCCGGCGATGTGGAACAGGCCGCCATAGACCACTTCGACGTGGAACACGGCTTGCTCGTCGCGCAGGGCGCGGGCCGAGAGCTTCAGGTCCACTTCGAACAGGCCGTCGGGACGGCCGCGAGCGTTCATCTCGACGCCCATGTCGATGGCGGGCTGGGCCGCGCCGGCGCGCAGGCTGTCGGGAGCCAGCGGGTTTTCGAACGAGAAGTCGCGGACGAACTGGGCCAGGATGCGGACGCCCGCTTGGCCGGCGGCTTCTTCCGGAGTCCCCTCGGGGGCGCCATTGGGGGCGGTCGTGTCGGTCATTAGGACAAAATCCGTGATCGGCGCCTAAAAACGCCTGGAGTAAGGTGGGCGCTGCTACCATGAGGGCCGGTCTGGCGCAACGTCAGGCGCCTGACGGGAGAGCGTGTCTCGCCTATATAGGAAAGACACGGGGTGTTCGCCCGGCTCGGAAAGCGTTTTCCGGGACCGACGGGCGGCCGCCGACCTAGACAATCCCTGGGCCGACAAGGCTCGTCGCCGGACCTTGAAGTGTTTCAGATCCTGTTCCTCGCCGCGGTCGCCGCCATCGTCCTCTATCAGCTGTACGCCACCCTGGGTCGCCGGGTCGGCCGCCAGCCGGAGGACGCGGCCGTCAAGGCCGGCGCCGCCGGTCCCGCGCCCGTCACGACCGATCCGCATCCCGTGCTGCGCTCGGAAGGTCTGGCCGCGCTGAAGGCGCGCCAGCCCGACTTCGACCCCGCCAAGTTCATGACCGGCGCTCGCTCGGCCTACGAACAGATCGTCACGGCCTATGCCGAAGGCGACCGCGAGACGCTGAAGCCCCTGCTGGCGCCCGAGGTGATGGCCAATTTCGAGCATGCCATGGCCGCCCGCGAGGCCGCCGGACGCACCGAGAAGGTCGAGTTCATGGCGCCGCCGCGCCTGGATCTGGAAAGCGTCGACCTGGTCGGCGACACCGCCAAGGCGGTGGTGCGCATCCTGGCCGAGGTGCGCACCCGGACCAAGGACGAGCGCGGCGAAGGGGTCGATGACCGCCGCACCGCCGAGCTCTGGACCTTCGAGCGCGAGGTCAAGAGCGCCAATCCGAACTGGCTGCTGTCGTTCGTCGCCGCCGCCGAGGCGTGATGCGCGGCTTTGGGACCGTTTCGACCGCCATCGCCCCCCGTCTACCTGTTCTTGGCGCGCTGGCGGCCCTGCTGCTGAGCGCGTGCGCGAGCGTGGTCACGCCGCCGCCTTCGATTGGCCCGCCGGCGTCGCCGCCGGTCTGCTCGGAGGCG
>CAKZJK010000208.1 GCA_936942565.1 uncultured Caulobacter sp.
AAGGCGCAGGGTTTGGGCACGCCGATCCTGTGCGGGCGGGAAAATCTTGTCGAGGCGAATATGCGTGCAGCCGGCATCGATCCGGCCGAAGAGGGTATCGAGATCATCAATGCCCGCCTGTCGCACCGCAATGCCGCCTATAGCCAGCTCCTGTACTCGCGCCTTCAGCGCAAGGGCTTCCTCAAGCGCGACGTCGACCGCCTGATCAACCAGGACCGCAACAGCTTCGCCGCCTCGATGGTCACCCTGGGCGAGGCCGACGGCATGGTCACCGGCGTCACCCGCAGCTTCGACCAGGCGCTGGAGGAAGTGCTGCGCGTCGTCGACCCCGCGCCAGGCGGCCGGATCATGGGCATGTCGGTGGTGCTGGCCAAGGGCCGGACGATCTTCGTCGCCGACACCAACGTCACCGAGCTGCCGGAAGCCGAGGAGCTGGTCGAGATCGCCTGCGAGGCCGCCCGCGCCGTCCGCCGGCTGGGCTTCAAGCCGCGCGTGGCCTTCATGAGCTATTCGACTTTCGGCAACCCGATGGGTCTGCGCTCGGAGAAGGTGCGCGAGGCCGTGGCCATGCTCGACGAGATGGACGTCGACTTCGAGTACGAGGGCGAGATGCCGCCCGAGCTGGCGCTCGATCCGGAAAAGCGCGCGAACTATCCGTTCATGCGCCTGACCGACAGCGCCAATATCCTGGTCATGCCGGCCATCCACGCCGCCTCGATCTCGACCAAGCTGGTCCAGTCGCTGGGCGGGGCCACGGTGATCGGGCCGGTGCTGCTGGGCCTGTCGAAGTCGATCCAGATCGCGCCGTTGTCGGCCTCGGTGTCCAAGATCCTGAACATGGCGATGATGGCCGCCTACGATCAGCCGGTCGGCGACGAGGAGTAGTCTCCAAACGTCGAAAGGCGCGCGCCGAGCGACGGGCGCGCGCCTTTCCTGGTCGCGGCTGGGAGGGGGAAGGCCGCGACCGTGACGGATCAGGCCGCCTTGGAAGCGATCGCTTCGGCGGCCGAGGCGCCGGCGCTCCAGCGGACGGCGGCCTTGGCGACGCGCTCGCCCAGCAGGCGGGCGGTCTCGCGATCGCCGGCCGGCGGGGTGATCTCGGGCGAAGCGTTGTCCGACTGGGCCGCGACGCCGATGAACGAGCCGACACGGTTGATGGTGTCCGGGCCACGCTCGGCGGCCGTCACGTTCGGCGGGGCGATGCCGAGGTTGACCCAGTTCATGCCGTGCTGGGCGGCCAGGATCGTCAGGCTGGCCAGGGCATGGGCCTTGTCGCCGGAAAAGCTGTGCGAGTTGGTGAAGCCGGCGGCCAGCTTGTCCTTCCAGGCGCTCGTGAAGAACGCCGCCGAGGTGGCGTCGGCGAACACTTTGAACACCCCCGAGACGTCGCCCATGTAGGTCGGCGCGCCGAAGATCACGGCGTCGGCCTTGGTGATCTCCTCGATGAACGGACCGAAGTCTTGAGCGGCGCTCTCGATCTTCAGCAGCACCGGGGTCTGGCCAGCGTCGCGGACGCCCTCGGCGACCTTCTGGGCGAGAACCTCGGTGTGGCCGTAGCCGGAATGGTAGGCGATGGCGACGGTGGTCATTGTGATCCCTCCAATTGGGAACTGAAACGGTAGCGATTACGTAATAAGGGCGAGCGTGACCGCTAGAGGGATCAGCAACAAAAGTTGGTGCAATTTTTCTGGGAGGGATCGCGAGGTCCGCTAAAAGCCCCGCGCGACTTGCGACAACGCTGTCGTTCCCTTATCTGCGGAAGCCTTCCCGAAAGCCTCGCGACCGCGCCGCGTCATCACTGGACGCGCGATGCGCCCCTGTCGCGGGGCCGCGATGCGTGCGTGAGACTGGAATGACTGAAGTTCGCGAATCGGTTCGCCCCGGCGTGGTGCTGGCGGCCCTGGCCTTGGGCGGCTTCGCGATCGGAACCACCGAGTTCGCGTCGATGAGCCTGCTGCCCTACTTCGCCAAGGATCTCGGCGTCGACGCGCCGACGGCGGGCCATGCGATCAGCGCCTATGCGCTGGGTGTCGTCGTAGGGGCTCCCATCATCGCGGTGGCGGCCGCGCGGCTGCCGCGCCGGGTGATCCTCACCTTGCTGATGGCCGTGTTCGCGGTGGGCAACCTGCTCTCCGCCCTCGCCCCGTCGTTTGGCTGGATGATCGCCTTCCGCTTCTTCTCGGGCCTGCCGCACGGCGCCTATTTCGGCGTCGCCGAGGGCTCGCTGTTCGTGCTCGACAAGACCACTAAGGAATTCAAGAGCGCGCGGGCCGGCGAATAGCAAATGGGAAGCAGCAAGTAGTTCGTCCCTGCTGTTCACCATCAGTACCTCGCCGCCCGATCAGCTGGCGTGCTACGCCGCCTTCTTCTTGGCCGTGATCAGCTTGCGGTTGATCAGCACTTCCGCGATCTGGATCGCGTTCAGCGCCGCGCCCTTGCGCAGATTGTCCGACACGCACCAGAACGCCAGCCCGTTCTCAACCGTCCCGTCCTCACGGATGCGGCTGATATAGGTCGCGTCCTCGCCGGCGGCCTCGTAGGGCGTCGCATAGCCACCAGACTCGTGCTTGTCGATCACGAGGCAGCCCGGCGCGCGGCGCAGGATCTCGCGCGCCTCATCGGCCGTGATCGGCTGCTCGAACTCGACATTGACCGCTTCGGAGTGACCGACGAAGACGGGCACGCGCACACAGGTGGCGGTCAGCTTGATCTTCGGATCCAGGATCTTCTTGGTCTCCGCCATCATCTTCCACTCTTCCTTGGTGAAGCCGTCTTCCATGAAGACGTCGATCTGCGGAATGACGTTGAAGGCGATGCGCTTGGGGAATTTCTTGTTGACCAGTTCGTCGTTGGTGTAGACGGCCTTGGTCTGCGAGAACAGTTCGTCCATCGCATCCTTGCCGGCGCCAGACACCGACTGATAGGTCGACACCACGACGCGCGTGATCTTCGCCTTGTCGTGCAGCGGCTTCAGCGCGACCACGAGCTGCGCGGTCGAGCAGTTCGGGTTGGCGATGATGTTCTTCTTCCTGAAGCCGGCGGCGGCGAGCGCCTGCTCGTAGTTGCGCCACACCTCCAGCGCCGACTTGCCGCGCGGCGCGATGTAGAGCGT
>CAKZJK010000209.1 GCA_936942565.1 uncultured Caulobacter sp.
TACGGCCTGGCGGCGGGGATCATCACCGGCTCTGTGGGGCGCGGCATGGACCTGGGGCGGGCGCTTGAGGTGGGGCACCTGCATATCAACGAGCAGACGGTCGAGGCCGGGCCGCATGCGCCGTTCGGTGGCATGAAGGCCTCCGGCAACGGCACGCGCGTCAGCGGACCGGCCAATCTCGACGAGTTCACCACCTGGCGATGGGAGACGGTCAAGACCGTGGCCACGCCCTATCCATTCTAGATCAAAAGCCTCGGGAGTTATTCCGCATGCGGATCACCGCCGCCGTCGCGCGCAGCCCAGCCGCTCCGTTCAGCCTCGAAACCCTTGAGATCGAGGAGCCCCGCGCCGGCGAGATCCTGGTCCGCGTGGTCGCCACCGGCGTCTGCCACACCGACATGGTGATGCGCGACCAGCACCTTCCCACGCCGCAGCCGGTGGTCCTGGGCCATGAGGGAGCGGGCGTCGTCGAGCGGATAGGGCCCGGCGTCACCAAGGTCGCGCCTGGCGACCATGTGGTCATGACTTTCAACTCGTGCGGCCGTTGCCCGTCGTGCGCCGATCACGCGCCGACCTATTGCCACGAATTCTTCCCGCGCAACTTCATGGGCGCGCGCGAGGACGGCTCGTCGGGCCTGTCGCGCGGGGACGAGATCATCCACGCCAACATCTTCGGCCAGTCGTCGTTCGCCACCTACGCCCTGTGCCACGAGCGCAACGCGGTGAAGGTCGACAAGGCCGCGCCGCTGGAATTGCTGGGCGCGTTGGGCTGTGGCGTGATGACGGGCGCGGGAGCGGTGATGAACGCGCTGAAGGTTCCCGCTGGCCGCTCGATGGCGGTCTTTGGCGCCGGGGCGGTGGGTCTCTCGGCGGTGCTGGCCGCCAAGGCGATCGGCGCGGGTCCGATCATCGTCGTGGACATCAATCCCGAGCGCCTGGCCCTGGCGCTTGAGCTGGGGGCCGACCATGCTCTCAACGGCGCGGAGGGCGGCGTGGTCGAGAAGATCCAGGCGATCACCGGGACCGGGGCCCACTATGCGATCGACACCACGGCCAATCTGACGGTGATGCGCCAGGCGGTCGACTGTCTGGGGCCCCGCGGCGTCTGCGGCCTGGTCGGCGCATCCAAGATGGGCGACGAACTGGCGCTGGACGCGGTGTCGGTCATGAGTGGCGGCAAGGTGGTGCGCGGCGTGGTCGAGGGCGACGCCGATCCCGACACGTTCATCCCGGAATTGATCGCCCTGCATCAGGCGGGGCGTTTCCCGTTCGACTGTCTGATCCGTCTGTATCCGTTGTCGAAAATCAATCAGGCCGTCGCGGACGGCGAGGCCGGACGGGTGATCAAGCCCGTGGTGCGGATGACCTGAGCCTTGCCGGCGGCTTCACGCCTCGGCGCGACGCGCGAGCTGCTTGGTGGCCCGCTTGTTTGAAAGATTCAGCTTCAGCCAGCCGATTGAGAGGACTCACATGATGGACCGGTCCGTCGTCGTCGACGGAGTCAAGCTTCGCTATGTCGATACAGGCGGGGAAGGCGTTCCACTTTTTTTCTGCTCTGGTATCGGCGGTTCGCTGGAGTTTTGGTCACGGCAGTTGGAGGCGTTGGCGGCAAGCCATCGGTTGATCGCCTGGGACTATCCTGGGCACGGCCTGTCCGACATGGGCCGCCAACCCTACGACCCCGAGCGCTATGCGGCCTGCGCCCTCGGCGTGCTGGACGCGCTCGGCCTGGAGCGCGTGATCGTCGTTGGCAATTCGCTCGGCGGGACCATCGCATTGCGCCTGTCGAGGCTGGCCCCGGAGCGGATTTCGGGCCTGGTGCTCGTCGCGCCGGCCATGATGGGGCCAGAGGTCTTTTTGCCCTTTCGATTGATGTCGTTGCCGCTGCTTGGCGAACTGATGGCCAGGCCTGGTAAGCTGTCCGTCGAGCGGCAGCTGACGGCGCTCTTTCATGACCCCGAGGTGGTGACGAACGGTCTTCGTACGATCGTCTCGCGCAATGTCCATAAGCCGGGCGCGGACAGGGCGCTTTTGGCGACGTTGCGTCTAACCATGTCGTTGGCGGGCGTCCGAAAATCCGTATGGCGAAGGAGCCTCGCGCTCTTGGAGAAGGCGACCTGTCCGGTCCTCCTGGTTCACGGCAAGCAGGATGTCGTGCTGCCGTTTCAACTGTCCCAGCGGGCGCCTTTGCCGGAAGAAGGGCGTTTGGTGCTGCTCGATAATTGTGGGCATACGCCGCAATTCGAGCAGCCGGATGATTTCAATTCCGCTCTTGTGGAGTTTATCAAGTCGAATACCCGCCCCGTACGCGATTGATGTGCTGGCGTTGAGCATCCGACCGTGACCTAACGAGAGGCTTCGCGCCCGGTCAATGAGAGCGCCGAGCCGCTTCCGCGACGAGGAGCCGAAGGTCGGCTCTCTGGCGGTGATCTAAGTTCCGCTCCGGGCTGCCGCCCCGGCGGCGAGCCGCCTATCGAGGTGAGAGGATTCGCCCCAGTCGGTCGGGGGCCTCCGTGAGGCGTCTCAGGGCCGGATACCGTGGACCAAGGTGGTAGGCAATCCGAACTCGGCGAACGCGGTCGTCGGCCTTCACGCTCAGGGTTATGGACGGGGCGCCCGGCTTCGCGGCGGCGGCGATCGCCGCTTTCAAGGCTTCGGGGGAATAGGGCTTTTCGGCCACCTTGACGATCCGGGCGCCGGCGATGACCCCGGCCTGGAAGAGCGGTCCGTTCCAAAGCGCTTCCTTGACCACGCCATCCCAGCCAATCTCGGCGCCTAACGAGAAGGTCAGCAGGCTAGCCTCGGCGTCCTTCTCATACGCGGTGACGTAGGCGGAAGGGCGGGTCTCGAAGACGAGGCTCCAGCCCGACCGGCTCAAGCCGTCGAGCGGCGCGCGATCGTGGGCGTCGAGACGGGCGTCTAGAAAGCTGGCCCAGTCGTACGGCGCGACCGTGTTCAGGGCGTCGACGACATCTTCAAGGCCATAGGTCGAGACGCTCATCTCGCCATCGTCCACGCCGAAAAAGACGCGGGCGAAATCGTCCAGTGACCGGGCGCCGTCCGTGCGCTCTCGGATGAGGGTGTCGACGTCGAGCCAGAGCAACTGGCCCTCCTC
>CAKZJK010000210.1 GCA_936942565.1 uncultured Caulobacter sp.
ATCGTCGGCGCCGCCGCCTCGATCTTCTTCGCCTATGTCGGCTTCGACGCGGTCTCGACCGCCGCCGAGGAGACCAAGAACCCGCAGCGCAACGTTCCGATCGGCCTGATCGGCTCGCTGGGCATCTGCACGTTCTTCTATCTGCTGGTCGCCGCTGGCGCGATCGGCGCCATGGGCGCTCAGCCCGTGATCGGCGCCGACGGCTCGGCCGTTCAGCCCGGCTCGGCCGCCTTCGTCGCCGCCTGCGCCCTGCCCGCCAACGCGGACGCGCTGGTCTGCTCGAACGAGGCCCTGGCCCACGTGCTGCGCCAGATCAACTTCCCGCTCGTCGGCAACCTGCTGGGCCTGGCGGCCAACCTCGCCCTGCCCTCGGTCATCCTGATGATGATCTACGGCCAGACCCGCATCTTCTTCGTGATGGCGCGCGACGGCCTGCTGCCGGAAAAGCTGGCCAGCATCCACCCGAAGTTCAAGACGCCTCACATCGTGACCATGGTCACCGGCGTGTTCGTCGCCATCGCGGCGGCGTTCTTCCCGGTCGGTCAGCTGGCCGACATCTCGAACTCGGGCACGCTGTTCGCCTTCTTCATGGTGTCGATCGCCGTGATGGTGCTGCGCGTGAAGGACCCGCACCGCCCGCGTCCGTTCAAGACGCCGTTGATCTGGGTCGTGGCTCCTGTCGCCCTGATCGGCTGCGCGGTGCTGTACTTCAACCTGCCGCTGGAGGCGATGGCCGTGCTGCCCGTCTGGGGCGCCATTGGCCTGGTGATCTACTTCGCCTACGGCTACCGCAAGAGCCACGTCGGCCGCGGTCTCACCGAGGTGCCGGAGCTCTCGCCCGACGCCCCGGCCGGCCCCGTTCCGCCGATGCCGGGCGCCCCGGCGCCGGGCTCGAAGGAAGAGCGCGACTAAAAGGCTGGCTTGATCTTCGGCCGATAGGCTCTAGGTCAGAAGGGCGGGCGCTTCGGCTCCCGCCCTTTTTCTTTCGAGGTCGCCCCATGAGTGACGCCATGCCCATCGCCGCCGTGATCGCGCCGGTCACGCCGCTGCAGCAGAACTGCACGATCGTCTGGTGCGCGAAGACGATGAAGGCCGCGATCATCGATCCGGGCGGCGAGGTCGATCGTCTTCTGAAGGCCCTGGCCGACAAGGGTCTGACCCTGGAGAAGATCTGGATCACCCACGGCCACATGGACCACGCTGGGGGCGCGGCCGAGCTGAAGGCGCGCACCGGCGTTCCCATCGAGGGCCCGCACGAGGCCGATCAGTTCTGGATCGATCGCATCCAGCAGAGCGGCGAGATGTACGGCATGCCCGAGGCGCGCATCTTCGTCACCGACCGCTGGCTGAAGGACGGCGACAGGGTCACGCTGGGCGAGACCGAGTTCGAGGTGCTGCACTGCCCCGGCCACACGCCGGGCCACGTCGTGTTCTTCCACCGCGAGACCAAGTTCGCCCAGGTCGGCGACGTGCTGTTCCAGGGCTCGATCGGACGGACGGACTTTCCGATGGGCAACCACCAGGACCTGATCGACGCCATTACCCAGAAACTCTGGCCTCTCGGCGATGACGTGCGCTTCGTGCCCGGCCACGGGCCGATGTCCAGCTTTGGCGCCGAGCGCCGGAGCAATCCGTTCGTCGGCGACCGCGCTGTGGCGGCTATGAAGACGCGGGGCGCGCTCTATCAGGCGCCGGAGAACCACTCGCCCGGCTAGGATGAAACGGACCCGGCTCGCAAAGGGGGGGGAAGCGAACCGGGTCCAAACGCCGGGGGCCGCGGGATGGGGGGACGGCGGCCGGCAGCGCCTGGATGCCACGCGAGGGTTGCGCGGCTGTTTCAGAGATGAAATCTGAGCGTGACGGGTCCATGAGAGGAACACGCACATGGAAAATGCCCAAAACACCGTCCAAGGCGATCCAGACGCTCCCCGGGGCGCGGCGCCTCGCATTCTGATTGTCGATGACGATCCCGGCATCCGGGACGTGGTGTCCGACTTCCTCACGCGCCACGGCTACGCCGTGGAGACGGCGCAAGACGCCCGCACCATGGAGCAGATCCTGGCGCAGGGCCCGATCGATCTCGTGGTTCTGGACGTCATGTTGCCTGGCGAGGACGGCCTGGCGATCTGCCGTCGCCTGTCGGCGGCGGCCGACGGTCCCGCCATCATCATGCTTTCGGCCATGGGCGAGGAGACCGACCGGATCGTCGGCCTGGAGCTCGGCGCCGACGATTACCTGCCGAAGCCGTTTCGCAACGAGGAGCTGCTGGCGCGGCTGCGCGCGATCGTCAGGCGCTCCGCCGGCCATGCCGCCCCGGTGCTCTCGTCCGGCGATCTCACGCTCGACGAGCGGCAGATGAAGGTCAGCCTGTCGGGCGTGCCGGTGGCGCTGTCGCAGCTCGAATATCGGCTGATCGCCTATCTGTTACGGCAGAGCGGCCGGGTCGTGCCGCAGCACGAGCTGGAGGAGAATGTCTACGGCCTCGGCCATGAGCACGACTCCAACGCGCTGGAAGTGCTGGTCCGGCGCGTGCGCAAGAAGCTCGGCGCCGACATCATCGAGACCCGCCGCGGCTTCGGCTATCTGATTCCGGAGACGGCGGAATGAGGCTGGGCTCGCTGCGGCTGCGTCTGGTGGCGGCGGGCACCATCGCTCTTCTGGTCGCGCTCGGCGTCGCCGGCTTCTTCTCCTATCAG
>CAKZJK010000211.1 GCA_936942565.1 uncultured Caulobacter sp.
CTTCGCGCCGATCCACCTCCCCCGCGAGCGGGGCAGGAGGGGGGGGACTCTTCCTCCTCACCCGTGAAACGGGGGAGGTGGCGCGATGCGGATACGCATCGTGACGGAGGGGGCGCTGCTTACCGCCCTATCCCGCCGGCTTCACCACCGTGAACACCACCTCGCGCCGGCCGCGATAGCCCAGCGACTCGTAGAGCCCGATCGCCGTGGCGTTGTCGGCGTAGCTGTGCAGGAAGGCCTGGTCGCCGCGCGCCAGGATCCCGGCGGTCACCTCGCGCAGCAGGCGGGCGGCGTAGCCCTTGCCGCGATGGTCGGGATGGACGCAGACGCCGCTGGCTTCGGTATAGCCGTCGGGCCTCATCCGCTCGCCCGCCATGGCGACCAGCTGGCCATCGACCCGCGCGCCGACGAACGCGCCCAGCTGATGGGTGCGCGCGAAAAACGGCCCAGGCTTGGTCAGGGTCGCCAGGGCCAGCATCTCGGCCGCGTCGGCGTCGCCCAGGGCCAAGATCTCGAAAGGAACGTCCCAGGCCGGGGCGACGGTCTCGGCGACCATCTGCAGGCAGACGGCGCTGGAGACGACCTCGGTCTCGGGGATCGGCGGCGGCGCGCTAGGCTCGACCAGCCCCACCGTTCCCAGCGCGCGCACGAGCTCGCCCAGGGCCGCGAGGCTCTCGACGCTGTTGTCTGGCGTGGCGGCGAAAAGCCCGTAGTCGGGCTTCATCCGGATCGCGGGGCCGTGACGGACGGCGAGCTCCGCCTGGCGTCCGGTCAGCGTGGCCCAGATGGGGCGATCGAGGATGTGAGCGCTCATGTCCCCATTGAACAGGGACAGCGGACGGGGATCAACGCGAGAGCGCGCCCCGTCCGGTCGGGATCAGACCGAAAGGATCAGTCGAGGTCTTCGGCCAGGATGGCCATCTCGAACATGAACGAGCCGTCCTCGTCCTCGTCCTGGAAGATCACGCCGATGAACTCGCCGGCGACTTCGACCTCCGCGGAGTCCTTTTGCTTGGGACGCGGCTTCAGCTGGATGTGCGGGTTACCGAACGTCCGCTTCAGGTGCTTTTCGATCTTGGCGATGGTGTTGGCGTCCACGGGGGATCCTTATTCTTGGCTAGAGGCGCCCGGGGCGCGTCTCGGGGCGAAACTAGCGTCCGGGGCGCGACTGGCAAGCGGCTTCCGGTGGAAGAGGTGTGGACGCGCCCTCGGCCAACAGCCAATCGCGGAACAGGGCGGCTCGCGGCGAGGCGCCTTCGCGCGGCGTCAGCGCCACGATCCAGGTCTGGCCCGGCGTGAATCCGAGCGGCGCGACCAGGCGCCCGCTAGCCAGGTCGCGTTGGGCGAACGCCCAGGGCGCGACCGCCACGCCCAAGCCGGCGGCGGCGGCCTCCAGCATGTAGAAGAAGTGGTCGAACTCCTGCTCGCGGACGGCCGGCGGCAGACTTTCGGCGCCGGCGTCCCTGATCCAGTCGCTCCAGCTCTGCGGATAGGTTCGGGTCTGGAGGCGGGGCGCGGCGCAGACGGCTTGGAAATCGACGGCGCCCCCGGCCGCCAGCTCCGGCGCCATCACCGGGCCG
>CAKZJK010000212.1 GCA_936942565.1 uncultured Caulobacter sp.
GCCGCGGTGACCTTCTCCTTGCTGGCGCCGCCGCCGACATCGAGGAAGTTGGCCGGCTCGGCGCCGTACAGCTTGATGATGTCCATGGTGGCCATGGCCAGGCCCGCGCCGTTGACCATGCAGCCGATTTCGCCGTCGAGGGCGATGTAGGCCAGGTCGTACTTGCTGGCTTCGATTTCCTTGGGGTCTTCTTCGCTCTCGTCGCGCAGCGCCTTGATGTCCGGGTGACGGAACAGGCTGTTGCCGTCGAACGACAGCTTGGCGTCGAGGACGCGCAGGTGATCATCCGCCGTCACGATCAGCGGGTTGATCTCCAGCATGGCCATGTCCTTGGCCATGAACGCCGTGTAGAGCTGGGTCAGCAGCGAGGCGGCTTCCTTGGCCAGACCGCCGGTCAGGCCCAGGGCCTTGGCCAGCGCGCGCTGGTGGGTCGGCCACACGCCCGTCGCCGGGTCGATGGTGAAGGTGTGGATCTTCTCGGGCGTCGAGTGGGCGACGTCCTCGATGTCCATGCCGCCTTCGGTCGAGGCGACGACCGAGACCTTGCTCGAGGCGCGGTCAACCAGAAGCGACAGGTAGAATTCCTTGGCGATCGCCGCGCCTTCTTCGATGTAGAGGCGGTTGACCTGCTTGCCCTTGGGGCCCGTCTGGTGGGTCACCAGCACGCGGCCGAGCATTTCGGCGGCGTTGGACTTGACCTCTTCGACCGACTTGACGACGCGCACGCCGCCCTTGGCGTCGGGGCCGAGGCCCTCGAACTTGCCCTTGCCGCGGCCGCCGGCGTGGATCTGGCTCTTCACGACGAAGACCGGCGTACCGAGCTTTTCAGCGGCGGCGGCGGCTTCATCGGGCGTGAAGGCGGCGAAGCCGCGCGGCACGGGGGCGCCGAACTCGGCGAGTACGGCTTTGGCTTGATGTTCGTGGATGTTCATGAGGGCCCGGTCTCGACGACGGCTTTCTGAAATGTGGCGGGGTTATAGGAGCGCTATTTCGCAGGCGCAACCGCGTGTGGACGATAAGGTGAAGGCTTGCGCGCTTATCTTCCCCGATGAGAGGTCATCGCGCACCCCCTGCCCTGTCGCGGCAAGAGAAAGCCTTGACCTTGCGGAATTGTTACCGGTCACACTCTTTTCCCGAGATGACAACGTTTTCCATCCGGACAGCGCATGACCTCATGCGTCGGAGGCCACCGAGACGGTCGCCCGGCGCTCCAGCTTGCCCCACCCGACGCGGCCGCCGCGGATGGCCATGACCACCGACTTGACCACGACGTAGTACATCAGCTGCCGATAGCCGAAGCGCTGGACGGGCAGGAACGGCAGGTCGGCCCACGGCGCGCGCTTCTCTAGGGCCATGCCCAGGGCGCCGGCCGACAGATCGACGGCTATGAAGATGGCCCAGTAGACCAGCCCCAGCAGTATATCGTCGGGCCGCCACTCCACCGGGTGGGCGATCGCGCCGTAGAGACCGCTGACCAGGCTCCAAACCACCGCCAGGTCGACCAGCGGCGCGGCTACGGCCAGGATGATCTGGAACAGCCAGATTTGCGGCAGGGCGACGAAGCCCAGGACCGGCGTCTTGCGGCTGAACATCGCCCGGCGATGCTTCCAGACGCATTGCAGCGTACCGAACGACCAGCGGAAACGCTGCTTGAGCAGCCCGCCGACCGTGTCCGGAGCCTCGGTATAGGCGCGGGCCTCGGGATCGAAGGCCACCTTCCAGCCGGCGCGCTGGCAGGCGATGGTCAGATCCTGGTCCTCGGCCAGGGTGTCGGCCGGATAGCCGCCCAGGGCGTCGAGCACGCTCTTGCGCCAGGCCCCGACCGCGCCCGGGACCACGGTCACCGCGCCTAGCGCCGACAGCGCCCGACGCTCCAGGTTCTGGGCCGTGACGTACTCCAGGGCCTGCCAGCGGGTGACGATGTTGACCCGGTTGCCGACGATGGCGTTGCCCGCCACCGCGCCGATGTCCGGATCCTGGAACCAGCGCGCCAGGCGGCCGATGGTCTCGCGCGGGAACAGGGTGTCGGCGTCCAGCGCCACCACATACTCGCCCTTGGCCACGGCCAGGCCGCGATTTACGGCCCGCGCCTTGCCGCCGTTCTCGAACGACAGCAGCGTCACGCGCGGATCATTGGCGAAGTGCTTGCGCACCTCGTCGGCCGTGCGATCCTTGGACCCATCGTCGAGGACGAGAACCTCGAGGTTCTTCCATTCGGACTCCAGGATCCGCGCCACCGAGGCGGCGATCACCTTCTCCTCGTTGAAACAGGGGATCAGCACGCTGACCAAGGGGCCATTTTCGGGATCGAGGTTGGCGGGCTCCTCGTGCGTCCAGAAGCGATGGACCAGCGAAAGGCTGGCCAGGAACACCAGCCGCGCCACGCCGAGGAAGATGGCGGTGATGAACAGCGCGGCCATACAAGCCTGCGTCCAGCGGAAGAAGTCGAAGCCCAGGCGGTCGATCGCCAGATCCAGCGCCGTGCGCGAGGTGGGCGGCATCACCTGCTCGGGCGTCATGCCGGCCAGCTCGCCGATGGTGACGAGCTTGTAGCCGCGGGCCCGGATCGCGTCGATCAGGCCCGGCAGCGCCTCGACCGTGTGGCTGCGATCGCCGCCGGCGTCGTGCAGCAGCACCACCTGGCCTGGCCGGTCGCCCGGATTGTCCAGGCGGTCGAGCGTGCGGTCGATGATCTGTTGTGGCGTGGGCTTTTGCCAATCATCCGGATCGATCCGCAGGCCGACGGTCATGTAGCCCAGGGTCTGGGCGATCACCAACGGCGCGACCTCGTGCGGGGTCGAGGGCTCGGCGTCGCCGAAGTACGGCGGCCGGAACAGGCGCATGGAGCGGCCGGTCAGCACCTCGAACAGGCGCTGGGTGGCGTTCAGCTCGACCTGCACCTGGGGCAGCGGGGTCTCGCCGATGTTGGGGTGGGTCCAGCTGTGACCGCCGACATCGTGCCCCTCGGCCACCTCGCGCCGCACGATGTCGGGCCGCCGCTGCATGTTCTGGCCGATCACGAAGAAGGTGGCCGGGGCGTGCTTGGCCTTGAGGATGTCGAGGACCCGCGGCGTCCAACGGGGATCGGGGCCGTCGTCGAAGGTCAGGGCGACCATGCCCTTGCGCTGGCCATAGCGCTCGATGACGTAGGAGCTGGGAATGACGTCGTAGGTCTCGTTGGAGATCAGGCCCGTGGCCGGATCGACCTGCAGGCTCCGCTTTCCGGGCGTCGGCAAGGACGCGACGCGCAGCACCTCGCCGCCGCCGTCGAAGTCGACGCCTTGGCCGTTGGCCAGCGTCATCAAGCCGCCCGCGGAGGCCCGGCCGTACGGCTTGCCCAGCAGCGACCAGACGCCCGGATCCTCCATGCCCATCCGCCAGAGGGCGTAGCCGCGCGGCCTCCAGGGGTCGGTCACCTTGACCTGGTTGAACAGGGTGACCGCGTCCGTGAACCAGACGACGTGATCGTCGCCGCTATCGTCTGTGTATTGATAAGTCGGGTTCAGCACCTCCGGGTCCATCCGGATCGTGGCGCCCGCGTCCTGAGCGTTGCGCATCGCCTCGTCGAAAGTCGACGGCGCGCCCGACGCCGGCCGACCGTGCTTGTCCAACGTCCAGTCATAGCCGTAGGCGGCCAGGGCCAGCACCGTGCGCGCGGGATCGAGCTCGGCGAAGCGCTTGGCGAGCTCGGCCTGATACCAGTCCTGACCGGCGTTGGGCCCTGGGGTTCCTCCGGCGTAGTGCTGATCGTAGGCCATCAGCACCACGGTGTCGGAGGCCTGCGCGATGCGCTTCAACGGCCAGCCTTGCGCGTCGTAGGGGGCGGCGACCCACACCTCGCGGCCGGCGGGCCGCAGCGCGGCGCGGGCCTCGGCCAGAAACTTGGGATAGGCGGCCAGCCCCTTGTCGGAGAGCGCCTCGAAGTCGAACACGTAGCCGCCGAACCCTCGTTGGGCCGCCAGCGTCTTGAGGTTGGCGATCAGCTTGGATCGGGCCGTGGGATCGCTCAGCAGGGCGTCGCCGAGCGGACCATTGAAGACGGCGTCCCCCGAATTGTGCACCAGCGGCAGAACAGCGGGATGGTTCGGCGCGCTGGCGATCCGCGCGGCGCCTTCCGGATCGTCGGTGACGGTGATGTCGCCGCCAGAGCCCTTGATCGCTACCCACTGCGGCGACACGACGTCCAGCTTGTCGATGTTGCGCCGCAGGGACTCGCGGCTGGCCTCGTCCCAGTCGACATAGAAGCCCACCGACAGCGCCCGCACGGCGGCGCCGTTCGGCGCGACCTTGGGGCGCGGGACGCGTCGCCACGAGGTGACCGGCTTGGTCTTGCGGGGCGTCT
>CAKZJK010000213.1 GCA_936942565.1 uncultured Caulobacter sp.
CACGGCTCATGCCTCCGACACACGCAATGACATACAATATGCCTCAAATGCCTCGGCTGTTTGTCGCCGAGGCGACTCCGAGGTTCATCTGTGACGTATTTTCTACGCAAGTCGGCCGGAAAAAAACACCGGCCCGGACGACATTGAATAAAATATCTGCAACTGGCCGGTTGGCGAACGCTTTGTCCGCCGCACGCCTCGGGTCCGGATCAGAGCGTCACGGCGTCTTGTCGAACAATTCCCGCCCGATCAGCATGCGCCGGATCTCGCTGGTGCCGGCGCCGATCTCGTAGAGTTTTGCGTCGCGCAGCAGCCGCCCGGTCGGGTAGTCGTTGATGTAGCCGTTGCCGCCGAGCAGCTGGATCGCATCCAGCGCGCACTGCGTCGCCTTCTCAGCTGCGAACAGAATGGCCCCCGCCGCGTCCTCGCGCGTGGTCTCGCCGCGATCGCAGGCCTTGGCCACGGCATAGACATAGGCGCGCGCGGCGTTCATCGTCGTGTACATGTCGGCGACCTTGCCCTGGACCAGCTGGAAGGTACCGATCGGCTGGCCGAACTGCTTGCGTTCGTGGACGTAGGGCAGCACCGCATCCATGCAGGCCTGCATGATGCCGAGCGGGCCCGCCGCGAGCACGGCACGCTCATAGTCGAGACCCGACATCAGCACGTTGACACCGCGGCCGACCTGCCCGAGCACGTTCTCCTCCGGCACCTCACAATCCTCGAACACCAGCTCGCAGGTGTCGGAGCCGCGCATGCCGAGCTTGTCGAGCTTCTGCGCGGTCGAGAAGCCCTTCATGCCCTTCTCGACCAGGAAGGCGGTGATGCCGCGGCTGCCCTCCCCGGTCTTGGCGTAGACGACCAGGGTGTCGGCGTGTGGGGCGTTGGTGATCCAGAACTTCGTGCCGTTCAGGACGTAACGATCGCCGCTTTGCTCGGCGCGCAACTTCATGGAGACGACATCCGAGCCGGCGCCGGCCTCGCTCATGGCCAAGGAGCCCACATGCTCGCCGCTGATCAGCTTGGGCAGATAGCGATGCTTCTGCTCGGGCGTGCCCCAGCGGCGGATCTGATTGACGCACAGGTTCGAGTGCGCGCCGTACGACAGCCCCACCGAGGCCGAGGCGCGGGAAACCTCCTCCATCGCCACGACGTGCTCGAGATAGCCCAGGCCCAGGCCGCCGAACGCCTCCTCGACGGTGATGCCGTGCAGGCCAAGGTCGCCCATCGGAACCCAGAGCGAACGGGGGAAGGTGTTCGTCTCGTCGATCTCCGCGGCCAGCGGCGCGATGCGATCGGCGGCGAAGCGGGCGGTCGTCTCGCGAATGGCGTCGGCGGTCTCGCCCAGCGCGAAGTCCATCGTGGGTGCGAAATTCGTCATGATAGTCCTCCCATAGCACGAACGCCCGCGGATCAACGAGACCCGCGGGCGTTCTTGCTCAGCTTCCCTTGAGTAAGGAAACTTCTTATTCGCCCGCCCTATCCGGCCCGGCCAGTCGGCGCAACAGAAGATACGCCGAAACCACGAAGCAGATGGCGCCGACCATGCTCGCGCCGTAACCGAACAGCCTGACCTGATCGGCGGCGCCGACCGCGACGGTCAGGATCCACAGCACGCCGCCGCCAAACAGCGATAGACCCAGCAGGCCCAGCACGATCAGCAGGCTGGCGTTGCCGCTCGAGCGCGACGGCTTGCGGCGACCGCCCGCGATTTCGGAGGCGACCGACCCGTCCGTGGCGGCGCTGGTCGAGAAGCCGTCGAGATTGAACGCCGAGCCGTTCTCGGCCGACGCGCCGAACAACGTCGGCTCGTTGGCGACCGGGCCGGGCGAGAAAGCCTCCACCGCCAGCTGCTTTTCAGGCGCCTGGGGCGACGGACGGAAGGGCGTCAGTTCGACCGGTGCGTCCTGGAACAGGACAGGACCGAGCGAAGCGGCGGCCGACTCGGCTCGCGGCGCCGGCGGCTCTGGCAGGCCCAGGTCCTGACCTGGCGCCTTGCTGGGCGTGGCTTCCGCCTCGGCGAGGATGGCCTCCAGCCGCGCGCTGACGGCGGCGGCGGACTGTTCCGTCGCGGACGGCCTGTCCTCTTCCGGGACAACGATGCTGAAGGGCAGATCGCCTTCGCGGTGCGCGACAATGCGGTCGCCGTCCGTGCGGGTGCTGACCGCCGCCGGCGTCTGCTTGGGAATGGCGTTGCTGGCGTCGTAGTCGATCTTGGGCCGCAGCACGGAGCTCGGCGCGGGCACCCACTCGCCGTTGGCCGGCGTCAGGAACAGGGTCTTCTCGGCCGACCGGCGGCGGACCAGAGCGTCGATCACGATGCGTTCGCCCTCGAAATCGGCCTTTCGCCACATCTCCATGGCGCAGGCGGCCTGCAGCATGGAGCCCTCGTTGATCCGGCGAAGCACGCCCGAGCGCAGGAAGTTCTCGAGGCCGATATTGAAGGCGAAGCAGACCAGAGCGTCGAACTGGTTCTGGGTCAGGGGCGTGTAGGTATGCTCGTTGACCGAGTGGGCCACCGAGATCAGGTCGTACAGCAGCAGCGCCTCGGCGTCCTTTTCCGAGACAGTCGCGCCCGGACGCGCGGTCAGCGTGTGGCCATAGCCGATCGTCCAGCGTCCATCGGGAAGCTGGGCGGACATCTGACGGTAGCCCTCGAATCTCTTGATGAGATCGACGGCGGCGCGGGAGACCTGATGACGCGGTTTCATCGCCTAGTTTGACCCAAATTGAGACAGACGCGGGTGCGCTAGCCTGTCCCGGCGCAACTTCCGCGCCAGTTTGGCCGGTTCCTCAGTGCAAGAGCAGGGACGCGATCAGCAATACCGCGAAGAAACCCGTGAAGTCCGTCAGGAAGGTGACGAAGATCGACGAGGACACCGCCGGGTCGCGTCCCATCTTTTCTAGCGCCAGGGGCATCAGGATGCCCCCCACGGCCGCGGTGAAGATATTGGCCACCAGCGCCGCCCCCACGATGATCGCCAGCTTGTCGTGCTGATCCGCCGGGCCGAAGAACAGATAGGTCGCCGTGCCCATCACCAAGGCAAGACACAGGCCATTGACCAGGCCGACCAGCAGCTCGCGCAGGATGATCCGGCGGGCGTTGGCCGTGGTCAGCTCCTTGCTGGCCAAGGCGCGCACCGCCACGGCCAGGGTCTGGGTGCCGGCGTTGCCGCCCAGGGACGAGACGATCGGCATCAGGATGGCCAAGGCCACCAGCTGGGCGATCTCGGCCTGGAAGATGGCCACGCCGCTGACGGCCAGGGTGGCGGTCGCCAGGTTCAGCATCAGCCACGGCAAGCGCGACTTGACGATCTCGACCACCGAGGCGTCGCGGCCGGCGTCGGACACACCGGCCAGGGCGAGGATGTCCTCCTGGGCCTCGTCGCGAATGACCTCGACGATGTCGTCGACGGTGATCTGCCCCACCAGACGTCCGCCCGGCTCGATCACCGGGGCGCTGATCAGGTGATACTTGTCGAAGATGTAGGCGACCTCTTCCTGGTCCATGTCGACCGGGATTTCGGTGACGGCCTCCATCAGCTCGGCCAGCGGCGTCTCGCGGCGGCTGCGCAGCAGGATGCTGATCGGGATCGCCCCGACCGGCTTGTAGGTCGGATCGACCACATAGACGTCGAAGAACAGTTCCGGCAGCGTCTCGCCCGCCTCGCGGACGTGGTCGATCGTCTGGCCAACCGTCCAGAACTCGGGCGCGGCCAGGAACTCGCGCTGCATCAGGCGGCCAGCCGTTTCGTCCTCGTAGGACAGAGTCGTCTCGATCGCGGCGCGATCAAGCTCGCCCATGGCGGCCAGCACCTGGAAGCGCTTGGTGTCGTCCAGATCGTCGATGACGTCGGCGGCGTCGTCGGTGTCCAGTTCCTCGAGCGCGCGGGCCAAGGTCACGGACGGCGTCGCCTCCAGAACCTCCTCGCGGATGTTGTCCTCAAGTTCGGAGATGATCTCGCCCAGCGCCTCGGGATCGAGCAGCGGGATGATCTGCTCGCGATAGTCGGCGGTCAGGAAGCCCATCAGGTCGGCGACGTCCGCCGGGTCCAGCGCGCCAACCAGCTCCCGCAGGCGCTTGGAATCACCGCTGTCGGCGGCGTCGACGACCATCTCGACATATTCGGGATTGAGGGCGTAGTCCTCGCCAAGGGCCAGGTCTTCCAGCTCCTCGGGGGTCTCGGATTTGGCCAGCGGGATGTCATCCAGCACGTCGTCGGTCAGTTCGGCGGTGTCCCGGGTCATGGGGGCCTCCTGAGCTCTGAGAGCGCGTGGGTTCGTGCTGGCCGAGCCTGTTACTCGTAACAGGCTCAATCTTTTAATTGACGCGCGACAATCGC
>CAKZJK010000214.1 GCA_936942565.1 uncultured Caulobacter sp.
AACAATCGCGACGCGGCCCAGCGTGCCAAGAACAACGAATTGCAGACGATGATGTCCGCGGTGGTTGCCTCTGCTGCCAACGGCGATTTCAGCGGCCGGATCAACAAGGACTTCGGCGACGCCAACCTCAATGTCGTCGCCGCCAATGTCGACCAGCTGCTTGCCAGCGTCGATGCCGGCATTAACGAGATGCGGTCGGTGATGGCCAACCTTGCCGAGGGCGTGCTGACGCGGGCGATGAACGGCAAGTATCATGGTGCCTTCGCGGAACTGCAGGGCAATGTGAACGGCACGATGAACAGCCTCAAGACGACGATCCGCGAAGTGCTCAACACGTCGGATTCGATCAACGGCAATATCAACGAGCTTGGCTCTTCGACCAACGACCTGTCCAAGCGTACCGAGCAGCAGGCTGCCGCGCTTGAGGAAACCTCCGCCGCACTGCAGGAAATCACCGCCGTGGTCCGTTCGGCGACCACCAAGGCGCAGGAAGCCGCCAAGATGGTGACCGAGGCCAAGGATGATGCAAGCAAGGCCGGCAAGGTCGTCGGCGAAGCCATCGCCGCCATGGGCCGTATCGAACAGGCCTCGCAGGAGATCAGCCAGATCATCAATGTGATCGACGAAATCTCTTTCCAGACTAACCTGCTGGCGCTGAATGCCGGCGTCGAGGCCGCTCGTGCCGGCGATGCAGGCAAGGGTTTTGCTGTCGTCGCCCAGGAAGTGCGCGAACTGGCGCAGCGCGCCGCCAATGCCGCCAAGGATATCAAGACGCTGATCACCAAATCCGGCGTCGAGGTGCAGACCGGCGTCAAGCTGGTGCAGGAGACGGGAACGGCGCTGTCGGAAATCGAGACCCGCGTGCATTCGATCAACAGCCACATCCACTCGATCGCCGACTCGGCGCGCGAGCAGGCGACCGGCATCAACGAGGTCAACCAGGCGGTCAACCAGATCGACAACGTCACCCAGCAGAACGCCGCCATGGTCGAGGAAACCTCGGCTGCGACGATGAAGCTGGCAAGCGAAGCCGATCGTCTTGTGTCGCTGATCAGCCGCTTCCAGCTGGAAGAGGGTCAGCAGAAGCCGGGCGCCCGCCGCGCGGCCTTGGCCAAGCCAGGCCATCACGGCCTCAGCCATCGGCCG
Organism: uncultured Caulobacter sp.; assembly: GCA_936942565.1. Classification (GTDB taxonomy): domain Bacteria; phylum Pseudomonadota; class Alphaproteobacteria; order Caulobacterales; family Caulobacteraceae; genus Caulobacter. Next base: position 1,147 of record CAKZJK010000214.1, read on the forward strand.
CTCGTAGCAGATGTCGCCAGCCAGCAGCACGTCGGCCGGCGGCGGCGGGGCGTCCAGCAGGTTCTGGTCGGTGAAGGCGATCTCGACGGCGTTGGCGTCGGCGTTCAGGCCCACGGCCGCCTCGCAGAAGACGTCGATGTCGGCCGCCAGCACGCTTTGGGCGCCCGCCCTCATGGCTGCGACGGCGACGATGCCCGAGCCGGTAGCGAAGTCGATCACCCGCTTGCCGGCGACGAGCTCGGGGTGGTCGAGGACGTAGCGCGCCAGGGCCTGGCCGCCCGCCCAGGCGAAGGCCCAGAACGGCGGCGGCAGGCCGATCTCCTCCAGCGCCTCCTCGGTCAGCTTCCAGATCGGCGTCACCTCGTCGGCGAGATGTAGGTGGAGCTCTGGCGTATGCGGGGGCGCCTGGAGGCGGGTGTTTTCGCGGATGAAAGCGCGGCGGCCTTCCAGGGTCTGGACGATCATGGCGGCGTTAGAGCACGCCAGGCTTCAGGCGGCGACCGGTTTGCTCGCGGCGGCCTTCAGCACCGACGCATAGCCCGGCGCGGTCAGCATGCCCTTGGTCAGTCCCTTCGCCTCGAGTAGCCGATGCGCCAGGGGCAGGTTCCAGCACGGGGTGTGCATGAACATGTGGTGCTCGGCGTGGAAGTTGACGTGGTAGGGCGCGATCAGGGCGCGCTCGATCCAGTTGGCTTGGGTGGTGCGGGCGTGGCGGAAGGGATCCGGCTCGTCCTTGGCGACCAGGGCGTGCTCGGCGATGTTGCGCAGGCGGGTGACCAGCGGGAACCAAGTCGCCATCGGCACGATCCACAGCGCCAGCCACGCCCACCACAGCCCGAACGCCGACAGCGCGGCCAGCAGCCCGAGGTTCCACAGCAGGAACGGCGTCTGCCGCGCGACCTCGCCGGCCACGATCGCGCCCTTGGGCGTATCGCCCTTGGCCTTGCCCAGCAGGAAGCCGAAGCGCTGCTTGAAGAAGGTCTGGCCGGTCAGGTCGCGGATCATCTTCCGGCGCAGCGAGACCGCCGTGGTGGGGAAGGGCGCGGAGAGGACGAGGTCCGGGTCCTCGGCCTGCTGGGCGTACTTGTGGTGAGTCAGATGATAGGGGCGGTAGCGGGCGAGCGAGGCCCCAACGGGAGCGGCGCATAGCCACTCGCCCAGCCAGTCGTTGATCTTGAGGTTGGGATGCAGCCCGCCGTGCGCGGCCTCGTGCATCAGGATGGCCAGCCCCAGCTGCCGCGCGCCGATCAGCATCACGGCGATCAGGTAGGTCAGCGGGTTGGGAAAGAGGACGAACAGCGCGCCGGCCGCGATGATCACCAGCCAGGCGTGGGCGATCATGGCGACGCCGCGCCAGGACGAGCGCGCGGAGATCCGCGTCCATTCGTCGGGCGTGAACAGGTCCTGCGGTTTGACGCGGGTCGCGACGGCCATGGAACGGATCATCTCACATTCAGCTTAGGCCCGACAGGATGACCCTGCGTCACGAGTTCCGGAGGTTCCGATGCGTCGCCTGATCACAGCCCTTGTCCTGGCCGCCGCCACGACGCCCGCCGCCGCGGCCAGCTTCGACTGCGGCAAGGCGAGGGCCGCCGACGAGCGGGCCATCTGCGCCAACCGCGCGCTGAACGACCAGGACGTCCGCGTCGACCAGCTCTACGGCATCACCCGTCATCTCGTGCCAATGGGCGGCCGCGACGCGATCATCGGCGACCAGCGGGCGTGGCTGAAGAGCCGTCACGCCTGCGGTGCGAACCAGGCTTGCCTGGCCAGGAGCTACGACCGTCGGCTGGTCGAGCTGAACCAGGTGATGGAGCGGGTCTACAGCCAGGGGCCGTTTTAAGAGCCCCTTCCCCCTCGCG
>CAKZJK010000215.1 GCA_936942565.1 uncultured Caulobacter sp.
GACCTGGGCCTGGGCCGAGCCGATGTCGGCCTCGCGGCTCTTCAGCGCCGCCTCGCGCGCGGCCTGGGTCTGGGACGAGTTGGCCAGATCCGCCTCTCGCGCCGCCAGGGTGGCGCGGGCCTGGTCCACGCGCTGGGCGTAGATGCGCTGGTCGATCTTGAACAGCGACTGGCCCTTGCGCACGGTCTGGAAGTCCTGGGCCATGACCTCGACGACATAGCCGCTGAGCTGGGGCGCCACGACGGTGACCTGACCGCGCACATAGGCGTTGTCGGTGCGCTGCACCGAACCGCCGAACGGGGGCAGCTTCCACAGGAACAGGATCAGCAGGATCACCGCCAGGGTGACCATGGCCGTGATGAAGATCGCGTAGCCGCTAGGCGGCTTGGGCCGGGCGGGCGGCGGCGCTGCGGCGGCGGCGCGGTCTTCCGGCTGGGGCGCGGATGCGGGCGCGTCGGTCATGCGGTCTCTCGGGCTGGAACGGTGGACGCCGGCGTCGCGCCGGCCTGGGCCTTCATACGCAGGGCCAGGCGGACGAACAGGAAGCCGGCGTAGAAGAATTGGACCAAGGCGACGACGCCGACCACCAGGAAGACGTCGTTGAACGCCAGGATGTTGGCCTGCTGGGTCACTTGCTGGGTCAGCAGGGCGCTGGCGTCGGCGGCGCGCAGCGCGGGGTCGGCCTGGGTCGAGGCGTAGACCCCGCTATACGTCTGCAGGGTCGCGGCGACGGTAGGGTCGGCGCCGGTCAGGCGCTCGGCCAGGCCCACGGCGTGCTGCTGGGTCCGCACCGTCTGCAGCGTGCCCAGCATGGCCGCGCCGAACAGGCCGCCCAGGTTCTGCGCGACGCCGAACATGACCGAGAAGGTGATGATCGAGCCCAGGCCGCGCGTCAGCAACTGGCCGATGCCGAACATGAACGATGGGCCCAGGAACATGGTCGCGGCGAAGGCCAGCAGGGCCTGGCTGAAATAGAGCTCGGCCGGTCCGGTCTGGGGCGTGGAGCGGGCGTCGAGGAAGGCGGCGATGGCGATCAGCAGCACCGAGGCCAGGAACTGAGCCGGCAGGGTCTTCTGGTTCAGGGTGGCGGCGCTGACCACCAGACCCCCGGCCGTGGCGGCCAGGACGATGGCGTAAAGCAGGCGCTGTTGCTCGGCCGCGAAGCCCAGCGCCTGCATCAGGCCAGCGGCGCCGACGGACTGCTCCGACAGGATCACCCGCACCAGGGCGACGTTCAGGCAGAAGCGCAGGAAGGCGCCGGTGGCGACCCAACGGGTGTCGATCAGCGGATGGGTCCGGCGGTGCTCGAACGCGCTTCCCGCGACCAGCAGCAGGACGGCGGCGACCAGGCACCAGCCGATCCACGGCGCCTCGAACCACCAGACGACGCGGCCCAGGCCCAGGACGGCCACGATCAGGCCCATGCCGCCGCCCAGCAGGGCGAAGCTGAGGGCGTCGACGCCCTCGAAGACGTGGATACGAACCCCGACGGGCAGGCGGAACAGCCAGACGGCGGCCAGGCACAGGGCCGCGAGGCTGGCCTCCAATGCGTAGAGGCCGTGCCAGTAGCCAGCGTCCAGCAGACTTGTGGAGATCACCCGGGCCAGGGGCGAGCCCAACTGCGAGACGCCCACGCCCAGCACGAGGGCCCCCATCCGGAACGAGGCGGGGAAGGCCTGCAGCATGTAGAACATCGCCAGGGCCGTCAGGGCCGCCGCGCCCACGCCGCTGATCGCCCGCAGGATCAGGGCCACGGCGAAGTTGTCGAGCGCCAGGTGAGCGAAGGCCGCCACCGTGTAGAGACCGAGAAACACCAGGGCGAACCGGCGGATGCCGAACTGCTGGCGGTACTTCACCAGCAGCAGGTTCATCGAGATGTTGGTCATGACGTAGATCGTCGTCAGCCACGCGCCTTGCGTCGGGGTCAGGCCCAGCGAGCCCTGGATGGCGGGCAGGTTGACCTGGATCAGCGCCTGGCCAAGCGACCCCGTGACGCCGATCAGCAGGCTGATCAGGCCGTGGATGATCCGGAACTGGACCGGAAAATGCGGCGTCGATGGCGAGCCGGGCAGGAGGGGCCGCTCATGCGGAAGCCAGTCCGGCGTAGGTCCGATCTGTTGGCCGTGCTGGGGCATGGAGCCTCGACTGTGAGCCGGTCTTTTACCGCGCGACGCGTGAGCGGCAAGGCTTAGTCTGGCCGGAGCCCGCGCGGGAGCGCTGGCCGCTCGCGAAAGAGGCCGCGTGTTTCCGCGCCCAAGCCTTGCCGCCGACGTCGTCGTCAAATCATGACTGTCGATTTGGCGTAACGATGCTATTTCAGCGGGATCGGCCCTAGGGGGCCGCGCAGCCCGGGGGGGACACGCATGAGCACGGCCGAGATCCGGACGCCGCCGAACGGCCTGGCGTTCTTTCGAAACCTTGTCACGGTCATGGCCGTGGTCGAGGTCGCGGGCTTTGTCCTGCAACTGGCCATGAGGCGGTCGAGCTTCGGCGCGCCGTTGATCGTGCATCTGCACGCGGTGGCGTTCATGGGCTGGGTGGGGATCCTGGTCGCCCAGGCCTGGCTGGCCAGCGGCGGGGCCCTGCGCGTCCACCGGACGCTGGGCGGACTGGCGCTGGTCTGGATGCTGGCGCTGGTGGTCCTGGGACCGCTGGTGACGCTGGCGGCGGTGCGCACCGGACGCACGCCGTTCTTCTTTCAGCCGCAACACTTCGTGGTGGCCAATCCGGCGACCCTGCTGGGCGCGGTCGGCCTGTTCGCCGCCGCCGTCGTCCTGCGCCGGAACCGCGACTGGCACACGCGCCTGCAGGTCGGATCGTTCACGCTGCTGATGGGGCCGGGCCTTGGCCGCATCCTGCCGTTGCCGTTCCTCAAGCCCTATGCGTTCGAGGTCGCGGCCGGAGCGGCGGTGATTTTCCCCCTGATCGGCCTGGCGCGGGACTGGCGCGCGGGCCGACCGCATCCGGCCTGGCTCTGGACGATCGGCGTGCTGGCCGCGTCGCTGATCGGG
>CAKZJK010000216.1 GCA_936942565.1 uncultured Caulobacter sp.
GCGCAGCTGCCGCACGACGCGGAACAGCTCCTCCACCTCGGCCGGGTTCAGCGCGGCGGTGGGCTCGTCCATGATGAGCACGCGGGCATTCAGCGACAGTGCCTTGGCGATCTCGACCATCTGCCGGCGCGACAGCGGCAGGTCCTTCACCAGCGCACGCGGATGAATATCGCCGGCGCCGGCGCGATGCAGCGCCTCGACCACGTCGATCCCCAGCATGATCCCGAGCGGCCCGTCATAGCGCCCGCCATTGCGGACGCTGTCGATGTGGGAGCCGATGATCAGGGCCTTGGCGTCCGGCGTCGCGCCTTCGTACCGGCCGATCAGGTTGGCGGCGGCGTCGCGACGGACGCTCATGCCGGCTTCCGACATCCAGGCTTCGAGCGCGGAAAGGGCGGCGGCGTGGGCCGGCGTCAGGAACCGGCGCGTCAGCTGGCCCTCGACCTCGCTATAGGGCGGCGCGCCCAGCAGATCGCAGCGCGCCTTGGCTCTCGCGCCGATATCGAAACCCTCGGTCAAATCCGCCTTGGCCTCCATCCCTAAGCCTTAGCAGGCTGCGCCCACCGTCCCGTCGCGACAAGCGCTTCCGGTGCGACGTTCCCGCCCAGGCGCCCGCGCGCGCGCCATGTCGAGCAAGCGGCGCCTCTTCATAAGTCATAATTCGCTTACTTACGGAAGGGCTGGACCGTTCACGCCTCGCCGGTCGCCAACGCCAGACGGCGACGCGGGAAGGCTTCGGGCAGTTCGTCGCGCAGGAACGCCATCATCCTTTCGCGCACCTCGCAACGCAGGTCGAAGGCCTGGCCGGCGTTGCGGGCGCTGACCAGGCAGCGGACCTCCATGACCTCGGCCGTCAGGTCGGTGACAGCCAGGTTCACGACCTTGCCGTCCCACAGCTTCGAGTCCCTGGCGATCTCGGCGAGCTTCTCCCGCAACTGGTCCACTGGCGCGGCGGGATCGACATACAGCATGGCCGTGCCGATCAGCGCCGAGCTCTCGCGGGTCCAGTTCTGGAAGGGGTTCTGGATGAAATAGCTGAGCGGCAGCACCATGCGCCGCCAGTCCCACAGGCGGACGACCACATAGGTGGCGGTGATTTCCTCGATATTTCCCCATTCCTTCTCGACGATCACGGCGTCGTCGATGCGGATCGGCTGGGTGACGGCGATCTGGATGCCGGCGATCAGGTTGGTGAGCAGGGGCTGCAGGGCCAGGCCGACGATCACGCTTGCCGCGCCGCCGGCCGCCAGCAGGCTGACACCCCATTGCCGCACGCCCGGAATGGTCATCAGGGCCAGGGCCAAGGTGATGATGCCGACGAGGATCGCCACGGCCCGTCGCAGGATCCGAACCTGCGTGATGTGCTTGCGCGCCAGGAGGTTGTCCTCGACGTCCACCTTGAAGCCGCGAAGGTAGAGCGCCGCGCCGATGTCGAGGGCGGTCAGGCACATCCATCCCAGCAGCAGGATGAACAGCACCAGCAGCACATGTCGCGCGGCGTCGGCCTGACCGCCGGTCAGCGGCGCGGCCGAGACTGCTGGGCCCAACGCCGCGACGATGATCGCCAAACGGGTCGGCCGGCGGGTCCGGGCGATCAGGGCCTGCCAGAACGCCTCGCGCTTGGAGAGGGTGCGCCGCACCACGCCAACCGCCACCGCGTGCAGCAGCAGGGCCGAAAGCAAGGCGAGGCCGATCAGAACCAGGCTGACCAGCCATGGCGGCGCCCAAGCGAAGACGGCGGCGGACGCCGCGAGCCAATCGAAGAAATCTTGCATGCACAGGCGAACGCGCGAGGGCCTTCATGGCTCCCGTCGGAGGGCCCCAGGACAGGTTCAGGCGACCGGCCGCATCCGGTAGTGGCTGACGCCCCATTCCTCGCCGCCGCGATGGCCAAATAGGCCGGCGGTGGCCAGGAAGAAGAGGCGCCAGCGCCTGCGCCAGACGGTGGCGTGTGGGCCATAGACCGAGGCGAGGATCGGATCGATCGTCGCGCGCCGGGCGTCGAAGTTTTCCAGCCACTGACGGGCGGTGCGGGCGTAGTGCCCGCCGTTCCAGCGCCAGTCGGTCTCGACCTTGAAGAGGTCGGGAAACTGCCGGGGCAGGTCGTGGCTGGGCATCACCCCGCCGCTGAAGAAGTACTGGGCGATCCAGTCCGCCGGATCGTCGACCTCGAAACGGTAGGGCGTGTTCTTGTGCGTGAAGACATGCAGGAACAGCAGGCCGTCGGGCTTCAGCCAGCCGCGCACGCGCGTCAGCAGGGCGCGCCAGTTGGACATGTGCTCGAACATCTCGACCGAGACCACGCGGTCGAAGCGTTGGTCGGTCTGGAAGTCGTTCATGTCGGCGGTGACGATGGTCAGGTTGCCCAGGCCCCGCGCCGCCGCCCGCGCCTCGATGAAGGCGCGCTGGGAGGCCGAGTTCGAGACCGAGGTGATCTTGGCGTTCGGATAGCGCGTGGCCATCCACAGCGACAGCGAGCCCCAGCCGCAGCCCAGCTCGAGGATGGTCTGCCCGTCGCACAGGTCGGCGTGCTCGGCGGTTTCGCGCAAGGCCGCGGCCTCGCCCTCGGCCAGGGTGGTCGCGCCGGTGGGATAGAGGCCGCTGGAATATTTCAGGTTCGGACCCAGCACCGCCTCGAAGAAGGGGGCGGGCAGCTCGTAGTGCTGGGCGTTGGCCGCGTCCGTGTGGGTCGCGATCGGCCACGCCTCCATCTGGCGCGCGAAGGCGGTCGCGGCGCCTGGCGGCGTCTTGCCCAGCCGGCGGCGGGCGTCGCCGACGAGAAAGTCGATCGCCGCGCGCGAGACCACGTCCGGCATGGGCGCGTCCTCGAACGCGTGGATCGCCGCCTTCACCAAGCTCATGGGCCGTTCTCCCTCGCTAGCCTCCGAAGCTACGAAGCGAGGACGTCGGCGGATGGGTCCGGGCGGCGATCGTTTGGCGTTTCGCTCAGGCCTCGCGCCAGGCGTCGAGGTCCTTCAGCGCGCGGATGCTCATCAGCCGCTTCTTGGCGCGGCCGCGTTCCTTCAGCGGGATCTTCTTGCCGTCCTCGTCGACCTTGGGCGTCTCCAAGGGCGGCAGCAGGCCGTAGTTGATGTTCATCGGCTGGAAGCTGCCGCCTTCCAGGTGGCCACCGGTGATGTGCTCGACGAGCGCCCCCAGGGCGGTGGTCGGCGGCGGGGCGTCGATCGGCGCGCCCTTGCGGTCGGCGGCGGCGAAGCGGCCGGTGAGCAGGCCCATGGCCGCGCTCTCGACATAGCCCTCGACGCCGGTGACCTGGCCGGCGAAGCGCAGGCGCGGCTGGGCCTTCATGCGCAGCGACTTGTCCAGCAGCTTGGGCGAGTTGATGAAGGTGTTGCGGTGCAGGCCGCCCAGGCGCGCGAACTGGGCGTTCTCCAGGCCCGGGATCATGCGGAAGGTCTCGGCTTGGACGCCGTACTTCAGCTTGGTCTGGAAACCGACCATGTTCCATAGGGTGCCGAGCGCGTTGTCCTGGCGCAGCTGGACGATGGCGTAGGCCTTGACCAGCGGATCGCGCGGATTGGTCAGGCCGACCGGCTTCATCGGACCGTGGCGCAGCGTCTCGCGGCCGCGCTCGGCCATCACCTCGATCGGCAGGCAGCCGTCGAAATAGGGGACGTTCTCCCACTCCTTGAACTCGGACTTGGGACCGGCCAGCAGGGCGTCGATGAAGGCCTCGTACTGCTCCTTGTTCATCGGGCAGTTGATGTAGGCGGCCGCGTCGCCGCCAGGGCCTTCCTTGTCGTAGCGCGACTGGCGCCAGGCGACGTCCATGTTGATGGACTCGAAGTGGATGATCGGCGCGATGGCGTCGAAGAAGCTGAGCTGTCCTTCGCCGGTCAAGTCGAGGATGGCCTGGGCCAGGGCGGGAGAGGTGAGGGGCCCTGTCGCGACGATGACGTTGTCCCACTCGGCCGGCGGCAGGCCGGCGATCTCCTCGCGGACGATCGTGACCAGCGGATGTTGGGACAGGCGCTTGGTGACCTCGGCCGAGAAGCCGTCGCGGTCGACGGCCAGGGCGCCGCCGGCCGGAACCTGGTGCTGGTCGGCGCAAGACATGATCAGGCTGTCCAGCTTGCGCATCTCGGCGTGCAGCAAGCCCACGGCGTTGAACTGCCAGTCGTCCGAGCGGAACGAGTTGGAGCAGACCATCTCGGCCAGGCCGTCGGTCTGGTGCGCGTCGGTGATGACTTTGCCGGTGGCGTCGTCCTTGCGCATCTCGTGAAGGATCACCGGCACGCCGCTCTGGGCGATCTGCCAGGCGGCTTCGGAGCCGGCCAGGCCTCCGCCGACGATGTGAACGGGCTGATAGGTCGCATTCGTGGTCATGGCGCGCCCTATACCCCCGGCTGTCGCTCGGCGAAACCTCGTGTAGGCTGATGGTTCGTGGCGCGTGGTTCGCGCGTCGGCCAAGCCCGGGGAGGGGACATGGCGAGATTTGCGGTGGGCGAGGCGGCGACGTCGGGCTTTGGCGTGGTCGTGCGGCATCCCCTGGCCGTGGGCGGCTGGGCGCTGGCCCTGGTGGTGGGGATGATCATCCCGGCCGTGGTCTGTCTTTTCTGGCTGGGGCCGGATTTCGCGCGCCTGATTCAACTCGCGCTGACCCAGAGGGAAGGAGCGCCCGATCCGGAGACGATCAACGAGTTCGTGCGCGCCCAATCGGGGATGACCGCCCTCAATATTCTCTACTGGCTGTGGGGCTCGTTCGTCCGCGCCGTCCTCTGTGGGGCGGTTTTCCGCGCCGTGCTCATGCCGGAGGCGTCCGCCTGGGCCTTCCTGCGGATCAGCAGGCGCGAGCTTTGGCTGACCCTGCTGTTCGTCGTGGAGCAGGTGCTGGCCATGATCGTGATCTTCATAGTCGCCCTGCTGATCGTCGTCCTGACGGCCGTGGTCGCGGTCAGCGGCGGTGAGCAGGCGAAGACGACGGCGATCGCTGGGGGCGTCTTTATCTGGGTGGCGCTGCGTCTGTCTCTGGCCGCGCCGATGACCTTCGCCGACGCCCAGTTCCGCCTGTTCGAGTCCTGGACCCTGACGCGCGGGCAGGGCTGGCGCTTGCTGGGCATGGCGGTGCTGGTCGTGATTTTCATCCTGCTGATGGAGATGCTGGTCGGCGCCGCGGCGTTCGGCGCCGTCGTCGCGGCGGGCGGGTCGCTGGAGGCGATCCGGGGACCCGGCGCGCTGGAGGCCTTCATCTCGCGGCCGCCGATGGCCTTGCTGAGCGACCTCTGGCCTTGGCTGCTGGGGCTTGGCGTCCTGGGGGCGGTGTTCAGCGCGGTCGTCAACGCCGTCTTCTTCGCGCCTTGGGCGACGGCGTATAAGGCCTTGACCTCCGAGGCCTAGCGACGCATCGCCAGCGACGCGCCGACGCCTTAGGTTGTCGGCGTTGGCGCTGACTCGCGGTCGAGGGCGCGGAAGGATCTTGGTGAGGATGACGGGCGGATCGGCGAGCGTGGGCGCGGTGCTGAAGGCGGGTTTTTCAGACCTGCGCGCGACCTTGGTCGCCTGCTGGGCCGCGCTGCTCGCGGCGGCGGCCCTGACGCTATGGGCCAATGACCTGCCGGTCGGCCCCCGTCTGCTGGCCGTGCTGGCGGCGATGGTGATCGCCCAGGGCGCGCTGTTCCGGCGCGCGTTCGGGCGCGTGGCGGGATTGAAGGGCCTTCGCTGGGGCCGTGACGAGTGGCGGCTCCTGGGCGCCAATCTGATGGTGCTGGGCCTGTTCCTGCTGATCGGCTCGATCCTGATGATCGTGGTTGGCGCGATCGCGCTGGGCGTGGCCAGGGTCGGCGCGCCCCAGCTGGATGTCGGATCGGCCCAGGCCTGGAAAGACGCCTTGGCTCACGCCGGGCCGGCGGGTTTCGTCGCCGGCGCGGCGCCGCTCGGGGCCCTGGCGATCCTGATCTGGCTGGGCCTTCGTCTGTCGTTCACCGCTCCGGCCACGGTCGCGGAGTCGGGCATCCGCGTGCTCAGCGCCTTCCCCCTGACCAAGGGCAAGGTCTCGATCCTGCTGGTTCCGGGCGTCCTGGGGGCGCCCATGGCGGTCAACCTGCTTCACGGTCTCGCGCCGTCTCAAGGCGCGGCCTTCACGGCGGGATCCGCGGTTCTCACCTATTTCTTGCTCGCGCCGGCCTGGTCCGGCGCGCTGGCCCATCTCTACCGCCAAGGCGCGGTCACGCAGGACGCCTAGATGTCAGTTCGCCCCACCGACGCGGCTCTCGAAGGCCTTCGCACCATGCGGCGCAAGCCCGTGACGGTGCTGGCCTGGGCGGCGTTCTCGCTGGTCATGCTGCCGATCCTCGGCCTTATCGCCAAGATCGTGCTCGGCGAGGAGGGGCGCGCCGCCCTGGCCGGCCGGGTCGGTTCGGCCGATCCGCGCGAGCTGTTCGACCTGGTCACCCATCTGGGCGGCGCCATGGTGCTGCTGGTCGCCCTGGCCCTGGTGCTGGGCGCGGTGCTGCAGGCGGCGATCATCCGGTCTGTGCTGGAGCCTGGCAACGATCGCCTGGCCTATCTGCGCCTGGGCCGCGAGGAGGTGCAGCTGCTGATCGTCTCGCTGATTACCTGGGCCGCTGCCCTGGGCGTCACGGTCATTCCCTCGGGCGCGGTGGTCCTGGGCGCGGCCCTGTTGTCGGGCGCGGCGGCCGGCTGGTTCGCCACCCTGGGCGCGCTGGCGGTCATCGGCCTGTCGATGTGGGTCGCCGTGCGCCTGTCCCTCCTAGGACCGCACGCCTTCTCGCACCATCACATCGACGTTCGCGCCGCCTGGATCCAGACCCACGGACAGTTCTTCCGCCTGCTGGCGATGTTCGCCATGACGATCGTGCTGAGCGCGATCGTCTCGATCATCGGCGCCACGATCTCGGGCGTGCTCGGCAATCTGATGAGCGGCGGCATCGACCCCGCCGACGGCGGCGTCGTCGCCGGCCATCCGGGGCTGATCCTGACCCTGCTGGCCAACCTGCTGCTGGCCCCGATCTTCCTGACGCTTCAGACGGTGATCCTGGTCTCGGCGCCCGCCAAGGCCTTCGCCCACCTGAACCAGGACGAGATCGAGGCGGGCCTGCACGACTAGCCGGATTGGCGCCTAGGCCCCGGCGCTGGGGCGAGCGGCCATACGCTCTCGCCACGCCAGCACGTTCCCGGCCGCGGCGGGTGTCGGCAGGCCAATGAAGTCGGCGAAGTCCAGCGTGGTCTGGCCCACGATATCGGCCATCGTATAGGTCTCGCCCGCGAGATAGGGGCGGCCGTCGGCGAGCTCGCCGTCCAGCCAAAGCAGGGTCTTGTCGACCACCTCGCGGTTGGACTCGCCGAATTCCCGGTGCTGCTTCAACAGATGCGCCGTGAACGGATGGGCGTGGCGCCAGAACATGCCGATCGGGACCATCAGGCGCAGCTCGATCCGGCGCGTCCACATCTCTACCTGCGCCTGCTCCAGCGGCGAGACTCCGAACAGCGGCGGCGTCGGGTGCAGCGCCTCGAAATAGCGGCAGATGGCGACGGTCTCGCTGATGGTCGTTCCATCGTCCAGCTCCAGCACGGGCACCTGTCCGAGACTGTTGCGGGCCAGGTGCTCGGGCTGGCGATGACCGCCCTGGCGCAGGCCGACATGAACCTCGGGGACCTCGATCCCCTTTTCGGCCAGGAAGATCCTCACGCGGCGCGGATTGGGCGCGGGCATGGCTTCGCCATAGAGCTTCACGATGGTCTCCCCCTTATCGTTTTCAAACGGATGTTAGAGGGTCTGGCGCCGCGATCGCAAGGCGGCGCGAAAAAGCCCGTGTCGGCCCTGTCGAAGCGGCCCGAACCTTGTTAGGGCTTAGGGCCTGTCCGCAAAGCAAGAGTACGATATGTCCAGGTTCTCGGCCTCCGACGCCGCCTTCTCCGGTTTCCGACTGGTGCGGGAGAACTTGAAGGCCATCGCCATCTGGGCGGCGGTCATGACCGTGCTGTCGATCGTCTCCAACGTGCTGGCGATCCAGTTCTTCGGGCCAAAGCTCGAGGCCCTGCTGTCCTACGTCTCCGACAACAGCAATCCCGACCCGGAGGAGTTTTTTCGCCGCGCCGCGGACCTGACGCCGCTGATGCTGTGGTCGTTGCCCTACAGCCTGATCGTCAACGGGGTGATCTTCGCTGGCCTCAATCGCCTCGTGCTGCGGCCCCAGGACAGCCGGTTCGCCTATCTGCGCCTGGGCAAGCAGGAGCTGCGCCAGGCGGCGGTCTGGGTTCTGACCAGCCTGATCCTGATGGGCGTGCTGTTCGTCGGCTCGCTGGTCTCTGGCTTCCTGGCCGCGCTGGGCGGTCCGACGGGCGCGTTCCTGGGGTTGCTCGGAATGGTCGGCTCGTTCTGCGCCGTCGTCTACCTGGCGGTCCGGCTGTCGTTCGCCCCGGCCGTCACCTTCGAGACCGACAAGGTCACGATCTTCAAGTCCATGCCGGAGACCAAGGGCCTCTTCTGGCCGCTGCTCGGCGCCTATCTGCTGGCGGTGGTGATGAGCATAATCGTGGTTCTGCTGATCTGGACGATCGTCTCCGCCGTCGGCTTGCTGGCCTCGGGCGACCTGGCGGCGACCGGCAAGATGCTGCGGGCCGACACCAGCTCGCTACAGGCCTATTTCACGCCGGCCGGCATCGTCCAGGCGCTGTTTTCGGGCCTGATCTCGATCCTGACGACGCTGATCGTCTTCGGCCCCGCGCCGACCATCTATCGTGAGCTCAAGGGCGGCGCGTCGGGCGCGGCGCCGGGTGGTGGCTGGTAAGGGGGCGAGCCACCGATACTCCACATTATACGTGTCATCCTGGCCGTAGCGCGCGGCGCGAAGAGCCGAGACCCAGGGGCGGCGCGCACGGATCTCTGCACCCCCTGGGTCCCGGATAGCCTCTTCGAGGCTTCCGGGATGACACGGTGATGTAGAACTGAAAGCCCCGCGCCGCGGGGGGCCTAAGCCCGCGCCTTCTTCAGCTCGGCCACCCGCGCCTTGCGGCGCTCCTCGTGGCGGTCCAGCAGCTCCTTCAGGTAGCGGCCGGTCCAGCTGGCCTCGACCTTGGCCACGTCCTGGGGCGAGCCGACCGCGACGATCTCACCGCCGCCGTCTCCGCCCTCGGGACCGAAGTCGAGCAGCCAGTCGGCGGTCTTCACGACGTCGAGGTTATGCTCGATGACGACCACGGTGTTGCCCTGGTCGGCCAGCTCGTGCAGCACCTCGAGCAGCTTCTTGGTGTCTTCGAAGTGCAGGCCGGTGGTCGGCTCGTCGAGGATCAGGATATCCGGCGAATGGATCATCGCCACTGCCAGGGACAAGCGCTGCCGGATGCCGAGAGGCAGGCCTTCCGGCAAGTCGTCCAGAATCGCCTCAAGTTCGAAACGCTCGGCCATGTGCAGGATGCGCGCCCCGATCGCTCCAGCCGGCATACCGAACAGCCGCGCATGCAGGTCGAGATTCTGCCGGACGGTCAATTCCGTGTAGAGCGAGAAGGATTGCGACATGTATCCGACCCGCCGACGCACATCCATGTCGCCCGCGTCGATCGCCCGGCCGTACAGTTTCGCCGTCCCCGAACTTGCGGCGAGCAGGCCGGTCAGCATTTTCATCGTCGTCGACTTGCCGCAGCCATTGGACCCCAGAAAGCCGAAGATCTCGCCGCGCGGAATGCGGAAGCTGACATCGTCGACCGCCGTGAAATCGCCGAAACGCATCGTCAGGTGCTCAGCCTCTATGGCCATGTCGTGATCGCCATCGGGCGCGCGAGGCGGAATGACGAGCGTATCGTGGCCGCGCCGCTGGTCTTCGGGCAAAAGCGCGATGAAAGCCGCGTCCAGATCTGCGGCGCCGGTCTGGGCAAGCAGTTCCGCCGGCGTCCCGGTTGCCAGCAGCCTGCCGTCATTCATCGCCATCAGCCAGTCGAAACGGGCGGCCTCCTCCATATAGGCAGTGGCGACAACCACGCTCATGCCGGGCCTGTCGGCACGGATATCATCGATCATTTCCCAGAACTGGCGGCGCGACAGCGGATCGACACCGGTCGTCGGCTCATCGAGAATCAGCAGGTCCGGATCATGGATCAATGCGCAGCAGAGGCCGAGCTTCTGCTTCATGCCGCCGGAGAGCTTTGCGGCCGGCCGGTCGGCAAAGGCCTCAAGACCCGTCCTGCGCAGCAGGGACGAAATCCTGCGCTGGCGCGCGCTGCGGCCATGACCGAAAAGCCGCCCGAAGAAGTCGACGTTTTCGAACACCGAGAGTGTCGGATAGAGATTGCGCCCCAGGCCCTGCGGCATGTAGGCGATGCGCGGGCAGACGCGCTCGCGGTGGGCGCGCGAGGCCATGTCGCCGCCCAGCACCTCC
>CAKZJK010000217.1 GCA_936942565.1 uncultured Caulobacter sp.
GCGAGACAGTTGGCGACCTGTTCGGGCAGGACGTTGACGGTCATGGCGATGATCGGCGTCGCCGCGCCCCGCGCGCCCTCCAAGGCGCGGATCTCGCGGGTGGCGGTCAGCCCGTCCTTGACCGGCATCTGCACGTCCATCAGCACCAGGTCGAACTCGCCCTGGCGCATGGCCTCGACGCCAGCGACACCGTCGTTGGCGGTCTCCACCACGACGCCGAACGGCTCCAGCATCGCCTTGACCAGCTCGCGGTTCACGGCGTTGTCCTCGACCAGCAAAAGCCGCACCCTCGCCTCGGCGTTCAAGGGCTCGATCGTCTCGGCCGGTGTCGTTGGCGCGTCGGACAAGGGCCCGCGCACTTCGAACCAGAAGGTAGAGCCCTCGCCCTCGACGCTGGCGACACCGATCCGGCCGCCCATGTGCTCTATGATGCGCCGCGAGATGGCCAGCCCCAGACCCGTGCCGCCGAACCGCCGAGAGACCGCCGCGTCGGCCTGCGAGAAGCGGTCGAAGATCGCCTCGCGGTTCTCCGACGCGACGCCGATGCCGGTGTCGATCACCTCGCCGCGCAGCAGGGCCTGATCGCCTTCGACCGTCTGGCTCAGCCTGACAGTGATGCCGCCGCGCGCGGTGAACTTCACGGCGTTGGACAGGAAGTTCAGCAGCACCTGCGACAGGCGAGACCCGTCAAGGTTCATCGGCGCGATGGCCTCGTCCGTCTCGACGACGACGGTCAGGCCCTTGGCGCCGGCTCGCTCCTCGACGAGCGCCGCGCAAGAGGAAGCCATCGCGGCGGGATCGAATGGCGCGGGGTCCAACTCCAGGCCCGCGGCCTCCAGGCGCGAGAAGTCGAGGACATCGTTGACCACGCTGAGCAGGGTGTTGCTGGCGTCCAGGATGTGACCGGCTTGCCGCGCGGAGGTCTCGTCCAGGCGCCCCGAGCGCCGCAGCACCTCGGCGAAGCCGATGATCGCCGTCAGCGGCGTGCGCAGCTCGTGGGTCATGTTGGCCAGGAAGTCGGACTTGGCCGCCGACGCCGCTTCCGCCAGCTCCAGCGCCCGGGCGATGTCCAGCTCCAGGCGCTTGCGTTCGGTGATGTCGCGCGAGGTGACCAACAGGATGCCCGAGCCGTCGCCGAGCCGCGAATAGGTGCTCTCCAGCCAGATAAGCGAGCCATCCTTGCGGATGCATTCGTAGTCGGCGCTGGCGGGCGGGCCGCCGGGCGCGAGGCCGGCGATAACGCCCTGAACCCGCTTGAAATCGGGCTCGCTGACCATGGCGGCCGGCGGGAGGTTCAGGAACTCCTCGGCGCTGTAGCCGGAAATCCGTTCGATGCTAGGCGAGCTGTAGATCCGCTCGCCCTTTCGGCTCCACAGCGCCACGTGGTCCGTCAGGTTGTCGCCCAGCAGCCGGTAAAGACGGTCTGCCTCCTGGTACTTGGCCAGGGCCTCCTGGGCCTCCTCGATGGCCTTCTGCTTGCTCTCGACGCTGGCCGACAGGGCGTCGCGCAGCTCCTCCAGACGAAGGCGATGACTAGTGAGCCAATAGGCCAGCGGCGAGGAGACGATCGTGGCGATGATCAGCGTCGTCGCTGGCGTGAAATCCGAGGGCGCGCCACGGACCAGGACGTTGAGGACGTAGTCCGCCGCCAAGGCCGCGCCGACGATCAGGGCGACCGTCGGGATGGCCTTGAGCAGCCGCGCCTTCAAGCCGACGGTGTCTATCTTACGCCTCCCTGCGCCTTGCCCGCCACGATGCCCTGCATCGGTTCAAGCAGGAAAGAGCTTTTCAGTCACCGGACCAAGAGCGCGATTTGGGTTAAGTCTCTAGCGCCCCGAAGCCTTGGTCACTTCATCCAGATCGTGTTCCAGGGCCAAGCTAGCCTGGACCACCGTCGCCACCGAACGCTTGAAGAAATCCTGGGGCACGGTCGCGAAGTCGTCGGAGGGCTTGTGGTACTCGGGGTGGTCCTCGACGCCGAAATAGACCCATGGCACGCCCTTCTCGCCGAAGGCGTAGTGGTCCGACTGGTTGCTCCAGTTGTTCTCCTTGCCGTCGGCGTCGGTGTCGTGGCCGAGCTTCAAAGTCACGGGCGCGGTCATCGCCACCTTGACCAGGATCGGCTTCAGATACGGGAACGGCGCGGTCCCGGACACATAGAGCTCGTTCTTCGGGTTCTTGCTCAGCATGTCGAAATTGACGTCCAACGCGATCGTCTCCAGCGGAACGGGCGGCGCGGCGGCGAAGGCGCGAGCGCCGCGCAACCCGCCCTCCTCGGCGTCGACCACCGCGAAAATCACGTCATGCTTGGGCGGCTTGGCCTTGAACGCCTCGGCCACCGCCAGGAGGCCCGCGACGCCCGAGGCGTTGTCGTCGGCGCCGTTGTAGATCTCGCCGTCGCGGACGCCGAGGTGGTCGTAGTGGGCCGAGACGACCATCGCCTTGCCGCCTTCCGTCCCCTTGATGCACGCGACGAGGTTCACGCCCTGGACCGGCGAGCCGCCGCGCTTGGCGAAAGCGAACGGCTGCTCGAACCGCTCGCCGATGGGCGAAAGGCCGATCTGGGCGAAGCGCGAGAGGATATAGGCCCTAGCCTTCTCCGACCCCGGCGTGCCCGGCGCGCGCCCCCCCATGTCGTCGGCGGAGAGGATCCTGACGTCGTCGAGCGCCCTGTCGCCGGGCCCGGCCAAGGCTTGAGGAGCGGCGCTCGCGACGGAAGCGATGGCGAATAGGAGCGCGGCGGCGCGAGAAAGCTTATGCATGGCGCTTACATGCCGTGCGCCGTGAACCGAATTCAATTAAATCCAACGCACGCCAAGACGTCGTAGGGTTGTTTTTAAGACATCCCGCGCCAGTGAAGCTTTAGCAGACCGGAGTTCTCCGCCGTGCCCATGTCCCACGCCGAGCTCGAAGCCCGCCTGACCGCGGCCTTCCCCGATTCAGAGATCGTGCTGACCGACTTGGCCGGCGACAATGACCACTGGAAGGCGCGGATCGTCTCGCCGGCCTTCAAGGGTCTGCCGCGCGTGCGCCAGCATCAGCTGGTCAACAAAGCGCTGGCCGACGTGCTAGGCGGAACCCTGCACGCCCTGGCGCTCGAAACCGCCGCCCCCGCCGACTAGGCCTCCCGCGCGTGCGCCGTCGTCCCTTTGGCAAGTCCGGCGTGGAGATCTCGGCGCTCACCCTGCGCCTGAGCGACGCCGCGCGTCTGGGCGTCCTGGAGACGCGCGATCTGGTGGCGGCGGCCCTGAGGTGTGGCGTCAACAGCTTCCAGATCGACGCTGTTTCGGACGCCACGCGGCAGGGCGCCAAGGCGGCCTTCGCCACGGTCGAACGGCATGCGCTGTTCGTGACCCTCCGCGTCCGCGACCAGGCCGAGGCCTCGCTCAACGAGGCCTTCGCGGCGCTCGGCCTGGACCGAGCCGACCTCGTCCTGGTCAATGATCCGCGGGGGCCAGTCCTGCCCCTTGGCCTGGAGAGCGCGCTGCGCGCCGCGCGGGGAACGGCCTTGACGCCCGGTCTCGGCGTGGCGACGCGCGGCGAGATCGATCCTGGCCTGCTGGCGCACGAGGCGCTGACCGCCATCGCCTGCCCGTTCAACCTGGCCTCGGGCCTCTCCGACCGCCAGCGCCTGCGCGACGCCGAACGCCGAGACCTTGCCGTCCTTGGCGAGGATTTCTGGCCCCAGGCCCTTCGCGACGGCGGCCAGGACCTGCCCCGCCCATCGCTCTGGCGCCGCCGCACCGATCCCTTGGCCGGGATCGGTGGGTACGACTTCCTGGATGAGACGCCGGGCTGGAGCGCCGAGGAAATCTGCCTGGCCTACGCCTTGACCGAGCCGTCGGTGACCTCGGTTTGCGTCACCGTCGAGAACCAAAACGACATCCAGCGCTTGGCCGCCGTGGTCGAGCGCGAGTTGCCCGACGGCGTGCGCGCTCGGATCGAGCTAGCCCGCTTCTCCGCCCAGGAACGCGAGAAAGCCGCCAGCCGGGCGTGATCGTCGCACTTGACCCCACTCGCCAGGGCGCCTAGCTGAGAGCCTTCGCCAAGGATCTTCTCTCCATGACCGACGCCGCCACCTCCCCCGCCCTGGACTTCATCGCCAAGACCGTCGCCGAGCATCCGGTCGTGGTGTTCATGAAGGGCGTGCCCGACCAGCCGCGTTGCGGCTTCTCGTCGGTGGTTGTGCAGATCCTGGACCATCTGGGCGTGGAGTTCGTCGGCGTCGACGTCCTGCAGGACGACGAGCTGCGCCAAGGCGTCAAGACCTTCACCGACTGGCCGACCATCCCGCAGCTCTATGTGAAGGGCGAATTCGTCGGCGGCAGCGACATCGTCCGCGAGATGTTCCAGTCGGGCGAGCTGAAGACCTTCCTGGCAGAACAGGGCGTCATCGCGGCGTAGTCGGCCCGTGAGCCGGCTGTTCATCCCGCCGTCGGACGCCTTCCGCCTGACCTTCGAGCCCAAGGCGTCGGACATCGACGCCAACGGCCACGTGAACAACGTGGTCTATCTGGGCTGGGCCCAGGATCTCGCCATCGCCCATTGGGAAGCCTGGGCCAGCGACGAGCAGCGCGCGCCCTGGAGCTGGGTCGCGCGACGCCACGAGATCGACTACCGCCGCGAACTGCTGCTGGGCGAGACGGCCACGGGCTGCACCTGGGTCGGAGAGCTTAAAGGGCCCCGCTTCGAGCGCTATGTGCGCATCGACGGGCCCGACGGCGAGATGTGCGCCCAGAGCCGCACCGACTGGGTCCTGATCGACATCGCCGCCAAGCGCCCAGCGCGCGTCCTGCCTTGGATGGTCGAGCGCTTCACGCCGAAAGGCTAGGGCTTGTAGATTCTCATTATGCGGAAGCCTCCGCACTGAGAACACGTCCCGAGCGTATAGCTGGTCCCGAATCCGCCATATCGGACGCCCCCCACCGACGCCAGCGAACGCTGACGGCCGCACGAGACGCATTGGATTTTCCAGGCCCGGGATTCGCGGGCGATGTTCGCAACGACGCCATCGACAGCCCTGCGCACCTTGTCGAACATTCCGCGCCTCCCGCTCAGAGCCCTGGCGATCCGATGGGATTGGCGATCACCACCCGCTCGCCGCGCTTCAGACCAAGTTCCTCGTAACTGAACGTCATGTCCACCCGCCCCTTGGGACCCTTGCAGGTCTCCAGCCGGCGACGGGCGAAGGCGACCACCGCCCGGCCGTCCTTGCGATCCACCCGGAACACCAGATCGGCGCGGTTGGCGCAGCCTCGGCTCTCGATCTGGATCGTCACCGCGCGTCGCCCCAGCGAGACCGCCGACAGAGACTCCAGCTCCGGCCAGGTTTCGCCGGACACCAGCCGAGGCGTCGTCGCGCAACCGGCCAGCGCGACGGTCGCGCCAGCGAGCATGAAACCCCTGCGTGAAAAGCCTCCGCTCATCGACCTCTGTACGAACCGCTCGAACTGAGTTGAAGATCACCCGCCGCCGGCCGCCTGACCAGTCTTGGAGTGAGTCTTCGTGCGCATTCGTTCTGCTTTCGCGGCCCTCGGACGGGCCGCCCTTCTGGCCAGTGTCTCCCTCGCGCCGGCCTTCGCCGCTTCGGACTACCGGAAACTGGACGCCGAGATCGATCGCCTTATCGTCGTCGGCAAGATCCCCGGCCTGGCGATGGCCGTGATCGACAATGGCAAGGTCGCCCACGTGGTCGCCAAGGGTGTGCGCGACGCGAAAGGCGATCCGCTGACGACCGACACGATCATGTACGCGGCGTCGATCACCAAGATGGCCTTCGCATACTACGTTCTGATGCTGGTCGATGACGGCAAGATCGATCTGGACAGGTCGATCGCCGACTATCTGCCCAGACCCTTGCCCGCCTATCCGCGCTATGCCGATCTGGGCGTCGACGAGCGCTGGAAGACCATCACGATCCGCCGCCTGCTCACCCACAGTTCGGGTCTGGCGGATCAACGGTTCTACGATCCGGAGAACAAGTTACGCTTCAATCTCGAACCTGGGACCCGCTACGCCTATTCAAACGAGGGCGTCAACCTGGCCCAGTTCGTCATCGAGGAGGGCCTGGGCCTCAAGGTCGGCGACGAGATGAACCGCCGCCTGTTCCAGCCACTGGGCATGACCCGATCCAGCATGATCTGGCGCGACGACTTCAAGGGGAACCTGGCCGACGGCGTGCGGGAGGACGGCGTCTGGGAGCCGCATGACGACCGCTCCAGCGTCCGGGCCGCCGGCTCCCTGGACACCACGATCGGCGACATGGGAAAACTGGCGGCGGCCGTCGTCTCGGGTTGGGGCCTTTCGGCCAAGGCCCGCGCCGAGCTGGACAAGCCCAGCTTTCCGATCGTCAGCGAGAGCCAGTTTCCGCCCTTCCTGATCAAGGACAATCCCGACAACGCCAAGATCGGCCTGGCCGCCGGGCTCGGCGTGGTCGTCTATGACGGACCGCAAGGCCGCGCCTTCTTCAAGGGCGGCCACAACGACATCACCGACAACCATGTCGGCTGCGTCGAGAAGGGCAAGCGGTGCGTGGTCCTGTTCAGCAACAGCGGGCTTGGCCAGCGGCTTTATCCGACGCTGGCCAGAAGCGTGCTGGGAGAGCTGGGCACGCCCTGGGCTTGGGAATATTCCCGCAAACTGCCCGTCGCCGCGCCCTAGCCCCAGGGGCCTGGTTCACGGCCGGAGCTTGTCGGAACCACGGAGGCGGCGGCCATCGCCGCGACCGGACGCCGAGCCTGGCGCGAGACGCCTAGCTTCATCAGCGCCTCGACGCGGTTGTGGGTCGCCGGGTGGGTCGAGAACAGGTTGTCCGCGCCCTTCCCGGCCAGCGGATTGATGATGAACATGTGGGCCGTGGCCGGATTGCGCTCGGCCTGGACGTTCTCGTAACCGCCGCGGGCATAGGCCTCGATCTTCTCCAGCGCGCGAGCCAGGGAGTCGGGGTCGCCGGCGATCTGGGCCCCGACGCGGTCGGCCTCGTATTCGCGGGAGCGGCTGATCGCCATCTGCACCAGCATGGCGGCGATGGGCGCCAGGATGGCGATGGCGATCGCGCCGATCATTCCGCCGAGACCGCCGCCATTGCCTTCCTCGTCGCGCGAGCCGCCGAAGAAGAAGGCGAAGTTGGCGAGGGCGGAGATCGCGCCGGCGATGGTCGCCGTCACGGTCATGGTCAGGGTGTCGCGGTTCTTCACGTGGGCCAGCTCGTGGGCCATGACGCCGCGGATCTCGTCGCGGGTCAGCAGCGACAAGAGGCCCGTGGTGGCGGCGACCGCCGCGTGGGCCGGGTCCCGGCCAGTGGCGAAGGCGTTGGGTTGAACGCTGTCGATCACCGTGATGCGCGGCCGCGGCAGGCCGGCCTTGTCCGCCATCTCCGCGACGTCGATCGCGTAGTTACGGATCAGCGGTTCGGGGTGGGTTTCGTCGACCTCGACCGCGCCATAGGTGCGCAGCACGATCTTGTCGGCGTTCCAGTACGAGAAGGCGTTCATCGCCACGGCCAACGCCAGGGCGATCGCCATGCCGGTCGGACCGCCGATCAGATAGCCGGCGCCGGCGAACAGGGCCGTCAGGCCCGCGAGCAGCATATAGGTCTTGAAGTGGTTCATCGATCTAGCCGTCAGTCGAAGATGTCGAACAGGTCGAAGCGCTTTTTCTTCTTGTAGCCGTAGGCGCCGCCGCGATGGTCGTCGTCATCACGGCGATAGCCGCTCGGCCGGTGGTCGTGATGGTGGTCGGGGCGGGTGTAGGGGCGCGGCTGACTATAGGCGGCCTGCGTCTCTTGCCGCTCCAACTCCATCAGCTTCTCGAGCTCCCCTCGATCCAGCCACACACCGCGGCAACGCGGGCACATGTCGAACTCGACGCCGGCGCGTTGCACGGCCTGCATGGAGCCGTCGCAGTTGGGGCACATCAGAAGCGGCATTTAGGAACCTCCGGTCCAAAAGGATGGATCGGGTGTCCTCGATCGAGGCGGCGCCTTTTGGGGAGGGGGGCATAGGCGGCCGGACCCAGACATCGAGAACACCCGATGCGGTCCGACATCACGAGCGCTTGCATCGCTCGCCAGAGGGGCCCGGTCCCGCTGGTACTGACCTATGCAGCCGCCTGATGCGGTTCAAGGGGCAAAACACAAAAAAGGCCCCGGATCGCTCCGGGGCCCTTTCCGTATCTCTTCGGATCCGACGCTTACGAAGCGTAGAATTCGACGACGAGGTTCGGTTCCATCTTCACCGGATACGGAACTTCCGAGAGTTCCGGAGCGCGGACGAAGGTGGCGGTCATCGACTTGGCTTCGACCGAGACGTACTCGCAGAAGTCACGTTCGTTCGAGGCCAGCGACTCCAGAACCAGAGCCATGTTGCGCGACTTTTCGCGAACGCTGATCACGTCGCCCGGCTTGCAGCGGTACGACGGGATGTTGACGCGCTTGCCGTTCACCAGGACGTGGCCGTGGTTGACGAACTGACGCGCGGCGAACGGGGTCGGCACGAACTTGGCGCGATAGACGATGGCGTCCAGGCGCGATTCGAGCAGGCCGATCAGGTTCTCCGAGGTGTTGCCCTTGCGGCGGGCGGCTTCCTCGTAGGTGCGCGAGAATTGCTTCTCGGTCAGGTTACCGTAGTAGCCCTTCAGCTTTTGCTTGGCGCGCAGCTGCAGACCGAAGTCCGAAACCTTGCTCTTGCGGCGCTGGCCGTGTTGGCCCGGGCCGTAGGAACGCGAGTTGACCGGGGACTTCGGACGGCCCCACAGGTTTTCACCCATGCGGCGGTCGATCTTGTACTTGGCGCTATGGCGCTTCGACATAGTCGTTCTTTCTAACGATCCGGGCCGGCTCCCCTCGAAAGAGGTGCGATCGCAACGGCGGCTTCGGGTCAATCCGTCATAAGGTCATCGCGCCGCGCGGCGAGCCGGCGGCGTGAAGGCGCGGTTTATGAGCGAAGGCGGGCGGGGAGTCAATGTTCCCCGCCCTCCCCGGCTACGGCCTGATCAGCGGATTACGCACGCGGATCCTGTCGCCGCGAGCCACGCCGAACGTCTCCAACGGATAGCGTAGCTCGACACCCTCGGCGATCAGCGCGCGACACATGTCCGGCCGTTTGCGGGTGAAGGTGAACGTGGCGAGGCCGTCGCGGCGCTGGCTCTCGACCGCGAAATCGTCGGACCGGGTGCAGCCGTTCGACGAGACCCGGATGACGAGATCGTCCCGCTCCACGCGAACAGCCTGCAGCGGCTCAAGGCCGTCCGATACGCCACGGGTCACCGAGATGTCGTGACGCCCCTCGTCGGCGTCGATGATCACGCAGGCCGAGGTGCTAAGGCCCAGGGTGATTACGGCGGCGAGCGATGCGAGTTTCATGGTGTTTCCCCTCCAGTCAGCTTGACCGTGAGAAGAGCGACCACCGCCTGAACCCAGGATGAATTACGAAAGAGTCACAACCGGGCGGCGTGGAACGCCAGGTGGTCGGCGATGAAGGTCGTGATGAAGAAGTAGCTGTGATCGTAGCCCTGTTGCCTGCGAACCGTGACCTTGCGGCCGGCCTTGCCGGCGGCGGCCTCGATCAGTTCGGGCTTGAGCTGGCTTTCCAGGAAATTGTCCGACAGCCCCTGGTCTATCAGGATGTCGTCGAAGCTTGCCCCCGTGCCGTCCTCGATCAGGGCGCAGGCGTCGTAGGGTCGCCAGGCCGCGCGATCGGAGCCGAGATAGGCCGTGAGCGCCTTGTCGCCCCACGGACAGTTCAGGGGCGAGACGATCGGCGCGAAGGCGCTGACCGACTTGAAGAGCTCGGGGTGCTTCAGGGCGATGGTCAGGGCGCCGTGACCGCCCATCGAATGGCCGAAGATGCCCTTGCGCGCGCCGTCCAGCGGGAACGCGCCCTCGACCGCCGCGAGGAGGTCGCCGGTGACGTAGGAATGCATCATGAAGTGCGGCGCCCACGGCGCCTGGGTGGCGTCGACATAGAAGCCGGCGCCCTGCCCCAGGTCGTAGGCCGGATCGTCGGCGACGCCTTCCCCGCGCGGGCTGGTGTCCGGCGCGATGATGGCGATCCCGTGCTTGGCCGCGTGTTCGTAAACCCCCGACTTCACCGTGAAATTGTCTTCGGTGCAGGTCAGGCCCGACAGCCAGACGAGATAGGGGAAAGGCCCCTGCCCGTAGGGTGTCCACACCGTGAACTTCATCGGCGTGCCCGTGCTGGTGCTGTCGTGCTTGCAATAGCGCAAGGTTCCGCCGTGGACGCGGTGAGTGGAGAGGGTTTCGACGGTCATGGCTTGCTCCTCTCCCTTCCCCCTT
>CAKZJK010000218.1 GCA_936942565.1 uncultured Caulobacter sp.
GACGCCGTCGGCGGCGTGGTGAACTTCATCACCAACAAGAAGTTCGTGGGCCTCAAGGCCAACGTCATGACGGGCGTCACGACCTACGGCGACAACCACCAATGGTTGGCCCAGGTGGCGGCCGGCAAGAACTTCATGGAAGACCGCCTGCATGTGCAGGTCAGCGGCGAATATGACTGGGAAGAGGGCGTCCCGGCGGGCGGCTTTGGCGAGGACGCGCCGGGCAGCCGCGACTGGTACACGACCGCCACCCTGGTCAATCGCGGGATCACCAACGACGGCTCGCCGCAGTATCTCTATCGCGAGCACGCCCAAGCCTATCAGTACACCAAGTACGGTCTGATCAGCGCGGGCCCGCTGCAGGGCACGGCCTTCGACGTCAGCGGCAATCCATTCCAGTTCCAGTACGGCGGTGGTGGCGTGCCTTCGAAGGCCGCCAATGGCGCGGTCAGCGGCTGCTACACGAACGGCGGCTTCTGCGTCGGCGGCGACCTGTCGGGCAACGTCGGCGTCGGCACCTCGCTGCAGTCGCGCATCAAGCGCATGAACTCCTACAGCCGCGTGGGCTTCGATCTCGACGCCAACAACGAGATCTACGCCACCTTTAACGCCGCGCGCGTGGAGAGCAGCAACCAGCCGAACCCCGGCGCGGCCACGACGGGCCTGACCATGTCGTGCTCGAACCCGTATCTGCCGGCCTCGGTGGTCGCGGCCTGCGCCGCGAACGGCATTACGACCTTCACCTTTGGCACGAGCAACGCGCTGCTGCCGCGGAACATCTCGGTCCACCCGACGCGGACCCAGTATCGCGGCGTGATCGGGGCCGACGGCAAATTCAACGCCCTGGGCACGGAATGGCGCTACGACGCCTACTACACCCACGGCCAGAACACGACGAACATCCACGTTCGCGACATCCTGCTGACGCCGCGCTATCGGGCGGCGGTTCAGGCCACGCTCGTCAACGGTCAGATCGTCTGCGCCGATCCCATAGCGCGCGCCAACGGCTGCGTGCCGATCAACATCTTCGGCGGGCAGCGTCCGAGCGACGCCGCCCTGGCCTATATCACGCCCAAGAACGGCCCGTACCAGCACTCCGTCCAGAAACAGGACGTCGCCAGCGTCAACTTCAGCGGCGAGCCGATCAACGGCTGGGCGGGGCCGATCTCGTTGGCCATCGGTGGCGAGTGGCGCAAGGAACAGTACCACGTCAAAGGCGACCCCTACGGCGATGGCAACACGGATTCCCCGAACACCGCCGACTACCCCGCCGATCCGATCCTGAATGCGGCGGGCGCCAACTGGTTCGCCGGCAACTACCACTCCGGCGCCGGCAAGTACTCGGTGAAGGAAGCCTATGCCGAAGTGAACATGCCGTTGGTCAACTCCGACGCGGCGGGCAAGGCCAACCTCAACATGGCCGGTCGCTGGACCGACTACAGCACGTCCGGCACCGTCTACACCTGGAAGGTCGGCGTCACCTGGGACACGCCGGTCGAGGGCGTCCGCCTGCGGGCCGTCACGTCGCGTGACGTCCGCGCGCCGAACCTGTCGGAGCTGTTCGCCGCGCCGGTGACCACCACGCTGCCGAACTTCACCATTCCGTCGAATGGCAAGCCTCCAGCCGGCCAGCCGTCCAGTGGCTCGCTGACGGTGCTGCAGAATGTCGTGGGCAACCCGGACCTGAAGCCGGAAATCGCCAAGAACGTCACCATCGGCGCGGTGCTCTCGAACCCGCAATGGCTGCCGGGCTTCAGCGTTTCGGTCGACTGGTACAACATCGTCCTCAACGGCGGCATCTCCAGCCTGGGCGCTCAGCAGATCGTCAACTTCTGCTACGCGGGCCTCACCCAGTTCTGCGGGGCCTTCAACCTTAACCCGCCGTCGGCCTTCGTGAACTCGCAGACGTTCAACCTGGCTTCGATCAAGACCAGCGGTTTTGACATCGAGAGCAGCTACCGCTTCGAGCTGCCCAGCGTTCCGGGCCGCTTCACGATCCGCGGCCTGGCGACCAACGTCCACAAGTTCGTGACAAACCCCGGCATCCCCGGCGCGGTCGCCGTCGACTCGGCCGGACAGAACTCCGGCGCGACGCCTGACTGGAAGGTCCTGGCGGTTCAGTCGTGGGACAATGACCGCTTCGCCATCAGCGTTCAGGAGCGCTGGTTCAGCGATGGCCGCTTCGGGGGCACCACCACCGAGTACGTTGAGTGCAAGCCGGGCACGTGCCCGGTCTCCACCGGCAGCCGGCCGACCATCGACTACAACCACATGAGCGGCGCGACCTATGTCGACGTCAGCGCATCGTACAAGTTCGGTAACGGCCTGCAGCTCTACGGCAAGGTCGACAATCTGCTGAACCGCGATCCGACCCCGTCGCCGCAGACCAATACCGGTCTCGACGCGAACCCGGCGCTCTACGATCTTCTGGGCCGCTTCTACCACCTAGGTCTGCGCTACAGCTTCTAGGCCTTTCGCAGCCGTCGTTTTACCTCCCCCCTAGGCGGCGCCGCCCGGGTCTTGTCTAGGCAAGACCCGGGCGTTTTCTTTTGGCCACTGGAGGAGAGAGCCGTCGGTTTTCCAGCGGCTCTCTGCAGGCGGCTAGTCGGCCTGGGAGTCCGCGAGGAAGGCCTCCGCGTCCAGGTCGACGGCCAATTCCCGCGCCCAGTGCCGCAGTTGGCCGCACAATGCCAGGAAGGCGGCCGCGTCTTTCGGCCCCTCGAGCAGGACCATGCCTTCGTCGAACTCGTCCGACGCGATCCCAGCCTTGTTCAACAGAAGTTCGGCCGCGCTGGTGTAGCCGATGAACTTGCAGTGGGCGAAGGCGTCGCTGACGAAGTCCTTGGCCGTCTTGTCCTTGGCCAGCATGGCCGCGCCCTCCGGCGAAAGCGCCAGAACCACGGCGTCATAGAGGACCGAAGGCCCACCATCGATCTTCTGCTTGGCCTCGAGGATCGCGCCGTCGTCGAGCACCGCGCCCGCGATCCTCGGCGCGATGATCTCGTGAACCGCCGGAAGGTCTTTAACCGCCTTGGTCAGCGCCTTGATCAGCGTGGCCGAAGCGCCGTCGCTGACGAGGATACCGAGCTTGCGGCCCGCGAAGCCGCCAGGCGCGCGCTTGACGATCGACAACGCGTCCGAGGGCGGTAGGTCGGCCAGGGGCGGCGAGGCGGCTGGCGCCGGATCGGGCAGGGCCGCGAGGCCAAGACCGGTGGCGACGACGGTGGCGAGGCGCTCGTCGATGTTGCGCAGGTGGGCGACCATGCGCTCGCGGATGTCGATGCGTTCGCACTTGGACAGCTCGAACACCAGGGCGTCGCCGATATGCTTCTGCTCGATCGGCGTCTGGCTGATGAAGAACTGGCGCGCCTGGCTGTAGTGGTCCGAGAAGGTCCCGGAGCGCTCCTGGATCTTGCGGCCGTTCACTTCCTCCTCGAAGTGGCGATAGCCGGTCGTCGGGCTCTCGCGCGGCCCGCCCCAGCTGTTGGGCTCGTAGTTCACGCGGCCCTTGGGATTGCGCATGTTCATATGGCCGTCCTGCTGGAAGTTGTGGACGGGGCATCGCGGCGCATTGATCGGAATGTGGGTGAAGTTTGGTCCGCCCAGACGCTTCAGCTGCGTGTCGAGATAGGAGAAGTTCCGCCCCTGCAGTAGTGGGTCGTTGGTGAAGCCCACCCCCGGTACGACGTTCTGCGTGCAGAACGCGACCTGCTCGGTCTCGGCGAAGAAGTTGTCGACCAGCCCATCGAGCACGAACTCGCCGATGATGCGGACGGGGACTTGCTCTTCCGGAATGAGCTTCGTGGCGTCGAGGATGTCGAACTCGAAATTGTCGGCGAACTCGTCATCGAACAACTGCACGCCGAGATCCCAGATGGGCGGCGAGCCCATGTCGATCGCGTCCCACAGGTCGCGGCGGTGGAAGTCGGGATCCGCGCCGTTGATCTTCAGCGCCTCGTTCCAGGCCACCGACTGCAAGCCCAGGCGCGGCTTGAAGTGGAACTTCACGTAGGCGCCTTTGCCCTCGGCGTTGATCAGCCGGAAAGTGTGGACCCCAAAACCCTCCATGAACCGGAACGAGCGCGGGATGGTCCGATCGGACATGATCCACATGACCATGTGCATCGACTCTGGCGTCAGGGTGATGAAGTCCCAGAAGTTGTCGTGCGCCGTCTGGGCCTGAGGGAATTCGCGGTCGGGCGCGGGCTTGGCGGCGTGGATCAGGTCGGGGAACTTGATGGCGTCCTGAATGAAGAACACCGGGATGTTGTTGCCGACGATGTCCCAGTTGCCTTCCTTGGTGTAGAACTTGGCCGCGAAGCCGCGCACGTCGCGGGCCAGGTCGGACGAGCCCTTGTTGCCGGCGACGGTCGAGAACCGCACGAACATCGGCGTCTTCTCGTCGACTTCGCTGAGCACCTTCGCCGTCGTGAACTCGGCCAGCGACTCCTTCAGCGTGAACGTCCCGTGGACGCCGTAGCCCCGCGCGTGGACCACCCGCTCGGGGATCCGCTCGTGGTCGAAGTGGAAGATCTTTTCCCGAAAGTGGAAGTCTTCCAGCAAGGCGGGACCACGCGGGCCGACACGCAGGGTATTTTGGTCGTCGGCGACCGCGACGCCCTGCTGGGTCGTGAGCACGGCGCCCTCTTCGCCGGTGTCGGACGCTGTCTGGTGAAGTTCGCCGCCTTGGCCGAGCTGTGTCTCATATTCGACGGCGCGCGATGTCGCGCCGGTGTCCTTGCCGATCACCTTGGGCATTTTCGGGTCCTTGAGATGGAGTGTGGCTCAAGACCCAACCCTCGGGCGAGGGAGACGTTGCACCGGGTATCCTTTTGATGGTGGCGACGCGGTGAACCGTTCAAGGCTCCGCTTCGTTGTAGAGCCGGCCGAGTTGGACGGCCGGCTTAGGGGGCGATCGCGTGACGCTGCAGCAAGGGCTTTCGTTTGGCTTGATCGGCGCCACGGTGCTTTGCTTTCTCTGGGGGCGCTGGCGGTACGATCTGATCGCGCTCGGCGCGCTGGCGGTGGGCGTCGTGACCGGTCTGATCCCCGCGAAGTCGGCGTTCGATGGCTTCTCGAACGACATCGTGGTGATTATCGCCAGCGCCCTCGTGCTCAGCGCGGCCGTGTCGCGGTCGGGGTTGGTCGACCGCCTGATGGCGCCGCTGTTGCCGCGGCTCGGTAGCGAGCGCACCCAGATTCCCGTCCTGGTGACGGTGACCACCCTTCTTTCGATGATGACCAAGAATGTTGGCGCCCTGGCGCTGATGATGCCGTCGGCGCTGCAGATCGCTAAGCGGACGGGCGTGTCGCCGGGGCGTCTTCTGATGCCGATGTCGTTCGGTTCGCTGGTCGGCGGTCTCGCGGTCCTGGTGGGCACCTCGCCGAACATCATTGTCTCGGAAGTGCGCGGCAAGGCGCTGGGCGAACCGTTCCGCATGTTCGACTTCATGCCGGTCGGCGGAAGCCTGGCCCTGCTGACGATCGTCTATCTCTCCGTGGCCTATAGGCTGCTTCCGAAGCACCGGACGGCCGCGATCGACGTCGACGCCGCGCTGGCCGCCAACGCCTATGTCACCGAGGTCGAGGCGCCCGAGGGCTGGCGCTTCGGCGAAGGACGCGTGTCCGATCTTCGCGCCGCCGCGGAAGGGGGCGTTAGCGTCGTCGCGATCCTGCGTGGCCGCAAGCGGATGGAGTCTCCCCACGCCAACCGTCGCATCCTGCCGGGGGACCAGATTCTGCTCGAGGGCGAGCAGCAGGCGCTGAACGCGTTGATCGTCAAGACGGGGCTCAAGCTGACGGACGCCGACCGACCCGTGGTCATGAACGAGCCGACCGAGGAGGTGCGGGTCGTGGAGGCGGTGATCGGCGCCGAGTCCGACCTGATCGGGCAGACGGCTCGCGGCTTGAAGCTGAACGAGGCCCACGGCGTGAACCTGCTCGGCGTTAGCCGCAGCGGTTATCGCATGGCCGGCCGCCTGGCCACGGTGCGCCTGCGAGCCGGCGACATCCTGGTTCTGCAGGGCGCCGAGCAGCGGTTGCCGACGGCTCTTTCCGCGCTCGGCTGTCTGCCGCTCGCCGAGCGCGAGGTGCGGCTGGGCGGGGCCCGACACGCGCTGCTGCCGACCGCGATCCTGGTCGGGGCGATGTTGCTAGTGGCGTTCGGGGTGTTGCCCGCGGCGGTTGGTTTCTTTGGCGCGGCGGTTCTCGTGGTCGCGACGGGCGCGTTGCGCATGCGCGAGGCTTACGCCTCGCTGGAAGGGCCGGTGCTGGTGCTGGTCGCGGCGATGATTCCGGTCAGCGACACCGTGCAGTCCAGCGGCGGCGCGGATCTGATCGCCGGTTGGCTCTCTGGGGCGTTCCACGGCCTTCCGCCGCTGGTCACCCTGACCGCCATGATGGCGGTGGCGATGGCCGCCACGCCATTCTTGAACAACGCCGCGACGGTGTTGATCGTGGCGCCGATCGGCATGGGCCTGGCCCAGCGCCTCGGCTTGAGCCCGGATCCGTTCCTGATGGCCGTCGCCGTGGGCGCCGGGTGCGATTTCCTCACGCCGATCGGTCACCAGTGCAACACGCTGGTCCTCGCGCCCGGCGGTTACAGGTTCGGCGACTACGCCCGGCTCGGCGCGCCCTTGACCGTGCTGATCCTGGCCGCGGCGCCCGCGCTGATCGCGTTCTTCTGGCCGTTCGTCCGGTAGGGGCGGGCTAGAGCCAAGAATATATCGCGCGAGGGATATAGAAGCCGCGCTTGTTCAGGATCGCTCCAGTCACATCGCCGGCGGCGGCCTCGACGCGCTCGATCATGTTCCGGGCAACCGCCGCGCGCGTGGCTTCGGCTTCGATCAAGACGAGGTTCATGTCGACAAGAGGCGCGAAGATGAGGCTCGCGGAGGAACGCTCCAGAGCGGGGCTGTCGATCAGCACCACGTCATAGTTCTTCCGCGCCTCGCGGAAGAAGGTCTCCCATTCTGTTTCGCTCAACGCGTGCGAGCCGGCGCCCATCGGTAGGGTGATGTGCAGGGACGTACCCTTGACGCCAACCCGGTCTTGAGAGACACGCGCCAGCTTGGCGCCGCTCTCCGCGAAGGCCTGGATGGCCGAACCTTCCACCGCCGGTTCGATATCGACGAGTAGTACGCGTTTGGCGTTCGCGGTGGCCGCCATCATGGCGAGATCCATCAGCAGGCTGGAAACGCCTTCGCCGCCGTTGGCGGCCACCAACTGCATGATACGCCCCGGGCCGGGCGCGACGCTGGTGAGCAACCGCAGCAGCAGCTTGGCCTCGTCGTAGCCAAGGAAGGAGGCGCGACTGACGGAGCCCGGCTGGCCGCGCCGGCGCGCGGCGACCCGGTCGTCGGCGGAGACCGTCAACACCACCGGAACGTCCAGCTTACGCTCGACATCCCGCGGGGTGATCATCACGTCGGAAAAGGCGGATGAGACGACGATCACGGCCACCGCCGTGGCGACGCCGAGCGCCAGGCCGGCGAGCAGGAGAACCAGGCGCCCGCTGGATCCCTTCACGGGCGGATCGGCGGCCTGCACGATGCGCACATTGGCCTTAGCCTTAGACAGCGTGCTCGCCAGACCGGTGTCTTGGGCCCGCTTGGCCAGCTCGGCGAAACCGCCCTCCAGGGTGCCGCGCTGACGCGTCAGCTCGCGGTATTCCGGGCCGATCTGGACTAGCTCCTCAAGCCGCGTCGTGACGGCCTTGAGGTCGCGCGCCGCCTGGCTTCGGGCAAGACGTAGGCCGGTCAGGTCGCCGACGCTATCGGCCAGCTCGGTGTCGAGCTGTTGATGCACCGGATTGACGCCGCGACGCACGGCCACGACCTGCTGCGCGGGCGCGGCGTGGATCTGGGCCTGGACGTCGGCGATCTTGCGATCGAGGTCGACAATGAGAGGATAGCCTTCAACGTAACGCGCGGCCGCTTGCCGACGCTGGTTCTGCAAGTCGAGCAGCGCGCGGGTCAGGTCTTCAAGCTGTTGCGACCGGCCCTTGTCGTTGGAGATCTCCACTTCGGGCGGCGCGGACTTGAGCCATTGGGACAGGACGGAGACGCGACCGCTCCGCGCGGCCAACTGCTGGTCCAGCACTTGAATCTGGCTGGCGAGCGAGGCTTGCTGGTTCTGGACCGTCGCCAGTTCGGTCGGGTAGTCGCCGAAGCCGTGCTCGATCGAGAACCGCAACAGCCTTTCCTCGACCTCGTCGAGCCGCTTGTTCAATTGGTCGCGCTGAGCGTTCACCAGCGATGGATCGGCCTGTTCGAAGATGAGCCGACGACGCTCAATGTAGAGTTTCACCAAGGTGTTGAGCAGGTCCGCCGCGACTTGCGGATCGCCGCCGCGCAGGCTGATCTCGATAACGTTCGACTGCGGGACGTTGACGATGTCGAGGTCCCTTGAAAACTGCTCGGCCGCCTTTTCCAGTCCCTTGGGTTCGTTGACCAGGGAGGGGTAGGCGCGGGCCAGGCCGACCTTGCGGATCGCCTGAACCCGCAGTTCCTTGGCCGACAGGATCTGGATTTCGGCCTGGACGATCTGGGCGCGATCGAAGCTGAGACCCTGGGCTCCGGCGGAGAGATCGCTGCGGAAGACATAGTCATCGCCGAGCAGGATCAGCAGGCGTGATTGGGCCGTGTAGATGGGGTGGGCCATGAAGATGGCGATCACCGCCAGCGCGACTGGGATCAGGAAGCCGAGCAGGGCCTCGACGCGGTAGTAGAAGACCGGCGTGAGCAACTCGCGCACCGTGAGGGGCGAGCGAATGCGTCCTTGCCCCCCTCGGGCATAAGCGCCTTGCTCTATCACAGCGGTATTCATCTGTGCGGAGGGCTTCGACTCTGCGACCGCGTGAGCGTGACGTGGAACTGGTCGATAGCGTCCCAGGACTTAATAAACACTGACATCGATACGGTCGCGGTGGCGCGCGCTGCTGAAAGCGCACCATTTTGAGCAAAATCGTTGTTATGCAAAGCCTTCCAATATTGCTGGCGCAGCGATTTGCCGCACGGTCCGAGATGAGCGGCAACCAAATCCTACCCCCCTTCGGCCACTTACGTTTACCAACGTCGCGCCATCGCGCGGCGAAGGAGGTTGGTTTGCCCGCCTGGCTTCGTGTCCTCTCGCTTTCCGCCGTGCTGGCGGTCGCCGGCTGCGCCGCGACGCCCGGGCTGGAGCGACATCAACAGGCGGGAGGCAAGGACCCAACCTTCACGTCCTGGACCAGCGAGGACTATCGCTACCGCATCGGTCCGGGCGATGAGCTTTCCGTCCGGTTTGTCGTCAACCCCGATCTCAATGCCACCGTGATCGTCGGTCCCGACGGCAGGGGCGTGTTCCCGCTGATCAGCGCGCAGGACGTCGCCGGGCTGACCGCGGAAGAGGCCAACGCCTTACTTGGCCGCGCCTACGCGACCGTGCTCCGCGCGCCTCAAGTGGAGACGCTGATCGCGGGTTATGGCGCCTCGCAGATTTATGTGGGCGGCGAAGTGCGCGATCCGGGCGTCAAGACGATCAAGGGGCGCCTGACCGTGGCTCAGGCCGTCATGTCGGCCGGCGGGTTCCAGGACACCGCGCGCACCGGCCGAGTGATGGTCATCCGTCAACGCCCCGGTGATCCCAGACTCCTGATGCGGACCATCGATGTGCGGGAAAATCTGCAAGGACGAGGCGGCGATGACTTCGCCGTTCTGCCGGGCGATTTGATCTTCGTGCCGCGCAGCGCGATCACCGAGGTCAATCGCTTCGTCCGCCAGTATGTGACCGGGGTCTTGCCGTTCAATTTCAACTACAGCATCAACCGCGGCACACGCTACTAGCCTGAAGGCTCATCGAGGAGACGGATGTCCCGCTATCTGATCTCCGCTGTCGAGCAGGCCATCTGGTCCCTGCTCAATTTCGGCGTCAATCTGCTGCTCATCCGCTTTGTCGCGCCAGACCAGTATGGCGCGTTCATGCTCTGGGCGTCCTGTGGGTTCGTGCTGTCGAGCCTGCAGAACGCCTTGACCGTATGTCATTTGCAGGCGCTGGCGCCCGGCGCTGGAACCGATCCCAAGCGACTATCGGTCGAGCGTTTGATGCACGGCGTCAACATCCTGTTCCTTCTGGTGACGGGTCTGTCGTGTCTGGGCGCCGCCACGATGTGGGGAGGCGCGGGCAGCCCCTATGGCGCTCCGGCGGCAGCCTTGTTCGTGCCGGCTTTCCTCGCTCAGCAGTATCTGAGGGCGCTGGCCTTCTCGCGGGGGCGTCCCGGCGTCGCGACCGCGCAAACCACCGGCGTGCTTGTTCTTGTCACGCTGCTATTGGGCGAAGCCCTGATGCGAGGCGCGCGACTTGACGCCAACGGTATCCTTTGGCGGCTG
>CAKZJK010000219.1 GCA_936942565.1 uncultured Caulobacter sp.
AGGGGATCATTCCTACCGCACCCGCGAAATGGATATTGCGTCGCAGCAAATCCCGGCTCATGATCGCCGATAATCAAAGGCCGCCAGAGCCCCCGGGAGCGATCATGACCTCGACGCCGCACCAGCATGCGCCCGATCCGCCGTGGATCTTCCGCACCTATGCCGGACACTCGACGGCCGAGAAGTCGAACGCGCTGTACCGGGCCAACCTCGCCAAGGGCCAGACGGGCCTGTCGGTGGCCTTCGACCTGCCCACCCAGACCGGCTACGATCCCGACCACATCCTGGCGCGCGGCGAGGTCGGCAAGGTCGGCGTGCCGATCAGCCATTTGGGCGACATGCGCGCCCTCTTCAGCGAGATCCCGCTGGAGAAGATGAACACCTCCATGACCATCAACGCCCCGGCCGCGTGGCTCTTGGCGATGTACGTCGCCCTGGCCGACGAGCAAGGCGCGGACCGGAAGAAACTCCAGGGCACGACGCAGAATGATCTGATCAAGGAATATCTGTCTCGCGGCACCTACATCTTCCCGCCGGGGCCGTCCCTGCGGCTGATCGGCGACATGATCGCCTGGTGCTATCGCGAGGTTCCCAAGTGGAACCCGATGAACGTCTGCAGCTACCACCTGCAGGAGGCCGGCGCGACGCCGGAGCAGGAGCTGGCCTTCGCCCTGGCCACGGCGATCAGCGTGCTCGACACCGTCAAGGCCGGCGGCCAGGTGCCCGACGAGGACTTCGAGATCGTCGCCTCGCGCATCAGCTTCTTCGTCAACGCCGGCGTGCGGTTCGTCACCGAGCTGTGCAAGATGCGTTCGTTCACCAAGCTCTGGGACCAGATCCTCTTGGAGCGCTATGGCGTGCAGGACGCCAAGGCCCGCCGCTTCCGCTATGGGGTGCAGGTCAACTCCTTGGGGCTGACCGAGCAGCAGCCCGAGAACAACGTCTATCGCATCCTGATCGAGGCCCTGGCCGTCACCCTCAGCAAGGACGCCCGCTGCCGGGCCCTGCAGCTGCCGGCCTGGAACGAGGCCCTGGGACTGCCGCGCCCGTGGGACCAGCAGTGGTCGCTGCGGCTGCAACAAGTTCTCGCCTACGAGACCGACCTGCTGGAATACG
Organism: uncultured Caulobacter sp.; assembly: GCA_936942565.1. Classification (GTDB taxonomy): domain Bacteria; phylum Pseudomonadota; class Alphaproteobacteria; order Caulobacterales; family Caulobacteraceae; genus Caulobacter. The sequence continues at coordinate 1,117 of CAKZJK010000219.1, forward strand.
AGGACCTGTTCGATGGCTCCCATGTCGTCGAGGCCAAGGTCGCCGAGCTGTCGAAAGGCGCGCTGGCGCAGCTTGCTCTGATCGACGAGATGGGCGGCGCCCAGAACGCCATCGACTACATGAAGGGCGAACTGGTCTCCTCCAACGCCAAGCGGGTGCGGGCCGTCGAGACCGGCGACCTAACCGTGGTCGGCGTCAACCGCTGGACCGACACCGAGGTCTCTCCGCTGTCGGCCGGCGAAGGCGCGATCGAGACGGCCTCGCATCATCAGCAGCATCGGGTTGTCATCCGGGAGGTTAAGCCGGCTCAGCAGCATCACCCGGCCCATGCTCGCCTGCAACGTGCCGTTGGCGAAGTGAAACCAGTAGAGGAAGTCGGGGAAGCCGGGATCGTCGGGGCCGAGCCGCAGCCGTCCCTGTCCATGCTTGATGACGATGTACTCGACGACCGCGCCGGATTCGGCGAGCACGATGTCGCCATCAGTGATCACCGGCGCCGCGCCGATCGGGTGCAGCGCCTTGTACTCCGCCGGCGCCAGCATGGTGCTGGCGTCGCGCGCGTAGCATTTCAACTCGTAGGGAATTTC
>CAKZJK010000220.1 GCA_936942565.1 uncultured Caulobacter sp.
GCCTGGCCGCCCTTGTCGGCGCCTTGGCCATCCCCACCGCGCAACGCCTCTTCACGCGCGCGGTGGCCCACTTCCAGGTCCATCGCTCGATCCCGAAACTGCTGATGCACGCCTTCGCCAAGGGCGGGCTGTCTTATGTGCGCGACGCTGTCGCCCTGCCCTCGCCTGGCCACCTGAAGGGCCTGAAGCAGAAGATCGACGTGCCCGCCCGCGTCATCGTGATGAATGTCCTGGCCCAGGCGCTGCTGACCGTGGGCGTATTCGCCTCGCTGTACGCCGGCGCTCTCGATCCCGCGCTGCGCCTGACGGCCAGCCAACTTTCGTCGGTGATCAACGGCGTAGCGACCATCCTGCTGTTCGTGCTGATCGATCCGTCCCTGTCGATCATGACCGACGACGTGATGGAGGGCCGGGTCAGCGAACCGGCCTTCCGCCGCGCCGTCGTCTGGTTCGCCGGCAGCCGCGTGGCCGGCACGGTGCTGGCGCAACTGCTGCTGGTCCCGGCCGCGATGGCGATCGCCCAGCTGGCGAGGCTGATCTAGATCCGCCGCGCGCTGGTGATCGGCACGACCGGGTCCAGCATCTGGCCTTCCATGACCGGATTGGTCGCCTTGCCGGGCGTGGGCAAGTTGAGGATCTTGTGGACGATCTCCATGCCCTTGATCACCTGGCCGAAGGCGGCGAAGCCGAGGTTGTCGCCCTCGCCGGCCGGATTGGCGTCCAGATACGGCGCCTCGCCGACGCAGATGAAGAAGTCCGAGTCGCCCGTGCCCGGCTCCTTGCGGGCCAGCGACACCGTACCGTCGACGTGTCGAAGGCCCGTCTGGCTGGTCGGCTCGTGCGCGATCGGCGGTAGCAGCTTTTTCGGATCGCCCTGCAGGCCGCCCTCGATCAGGCCGTAGTCCACGGGGCTGTTGGCCTTGGCCGAGCGCCAGAAGCTGGCGCCGTCATAGCGCTTCTCGTCGACATAGCGCAGGAAGTTGGCCGTGGTCAGCGGGGCCTGCTTGACCTTCAGGGCGATCACGATGGGCCCAAGGCTCGTTTCCAGGGACACCAGCACGTCGCCAGGCCCCGGCACGATCGGCGCGGGCGAAAGGTTGAGGATCTGGGCCGAGGCCAGGCCGGGCGCGGCGGTCAGTCCGCCGAGGACGGTCAAAACATCACGTCGCTTCATCGCGTCTTGGCTCCTAGCTCAGGCGGCAGCGCCGCACCCACCAGTCCGGCCGAACGGCCTCGATCCGCTCGGCCAGGGTCTCGGCCTCGATATCGCCGGCGCAGAGCGCGAAACAGGTCGCGCCCGAGCCCGACATCCGGACCAGCAGACTTTCCGGCTGGTCGCGAAGGACGTCCAGCGCCTCGCCGATCAGAGGCTGAAGGGCGGCGGCTGGAACCTCGAGATCGTTGCGCGTGGCGACCGCCAACCAGCCGGCGGCCTCCTCGGCGGTCTCCAGCCTCGACGGCATGAAAGGCCGCGCCGCGCCGTCGGGATGCACGGCGGCGTCATAGGCGCGATAGACCGCGCCCGTGGGCGACGGGACGCCGGGATTGACCAGCACGGCGTGCAGCGGCGGCAAGGCTGGCGCGGGCGACAGCGCCTCCCCTCGCCCCTCGGCCATCAGCGCCACGGCTCGCAGGCATGCCGCGCCATCGGCGCCCAGACCGGCCGCCAGGGGCTCCAGATCATCATCCGAGAACTGGGGCGCCAGGGCGTCGCGCAGCAGCTTCAGCGCCGCGCCGGCGTCGCTGGAGCCACCGCCGAGACCCGCCGCGATCGGCAGCCGCTTGTCCAGGATCAGGCGATAAGGCGGAACGGGTCCGCCCAGTTTGACGTGGAACGCCCGCGCCGCGCGAAGGACCAGGTTGTCATCGCCAGCCGGGATGTCGGCTCCGAACGGACCCGTCGTCTCGAAGGCCGGCGCGTCGTTGGGCTGGATCATCACCTGGTCGCCGACATCGGCGAAGACCATCAAGCTGGAAATCGGGTGATAGCCCTCGGCGTCCGGCCCGCCGACGTGGAGGAACAGATTGACCTTGGCGGGCGCGAAGGCGGAAAGCCGCATGACTCTTCAAAGCTCGGTTGCGGAGGCGGCCGTGCGATAGCTCAGTTATTGGCCACCGTCGACTTGACGATCGGCGCCGTCGACGGGCCCAGGCCGTTCTTCAGCTTGGCCTCGGCCTCGGCCTTCTGCTTGTCGTCGGGCTCCAGACTCAGGACGCGACGCCATTGGAACGTCGCCTCGGTCTTGCGGCCGACCCGCCAATAGGCGTCGCCCAGATGCCCGTTCACGTCGGGATCGCCCGGCTCCATCTCGACGGCCGCTTCCAGCTTTTCGACGGCGGTCTTGTAGTCACCGAGCCGGTAGTAGGCCCAGCCCAGGGAGTCGAGCATGGCGCCGGATTGGGGCCTCGCATCGACGGCCTTCTGGACCATGGCCAGCGCCTCCTTCAGGTGCTCGCCGCGATCGATCCACGAATAGCCCAGGAAGTTCAGGAGCTCCGGCTCGTCGGGATTGAGCTTCAACGCCGCTTGGAGATCGCGCTCGGCCTCGGGCCAGCGACCGCCCTGTTCCAGCGACACCGCGCGAAGATACAGCAGGCGCCAGTCGGGCGCTTCGCGCGCGATGATCGGATCGAGCACCGCCACGGACTCGTTCCATTGACCGCCCGACCGCAGCAGGTCGGCCAGCGCAACCTGGGCGTCTCGATCACTGGGCGCGGCCGCCGCGGCGGCGCGCGCCACCTCCAGCGCCTTGGCCTTGTCGCCCAGGTCGTTGAGCGACCAGGCGGTCTTGGTCTGGGCGGTGATGTAGTGGGTGGAGGTCGCCGGAACGCGCGAGAACGCCTCGATCGCGCCCTTCGGGTCCTCGTTCTGGTTCATCAGGTCGCCCAGCAGAACCCAGGCCTCGTCGCGATTGGGGTCCAGGCGCAGCGCCAGGCGCAGATAGGCCTGGGCGAACTGGACCTGACGCTCGCCGGCGAAGGTCGCGGCGCAGGCGATCAGGCCCTCGGCCGCGCCTTGGCGGATGGTCGGCGCGGCCGGCGGCGCGCCCTTGGCGGCGGCCCGGGCGCGGGCTCGCAGCAGACCCAGGTCGTTGGGCGCGGCGCGCAAGGCGCCATCGTACAGCGCCACGGCGTCGTCATGACGCTTCCGACGCTCCAGGAACGCGCCGTAGTCCAGCGTGAAGATGCTGGCGGTCGTGGCGTTGCCGGTCAGCGCCTTGTAGTCGGTCTCGGCCTCGTCATAGCGCTTGGCGCGTTCGTAAAGGCGCGCCTGGCCCTGCTGGCCAAAGAACTGCACCAGCCTGTCGTTGCGCAGGACCGGCTGGACCACCGCCCCCTCCTTGTCCCCGGCCAGCGCCGCGGCCCACGGGCCCAGCAAGGCGGCCGCCTGCTGGTGCGGGAAACCCGGCGGCGAGCTCTTCAGCAGCGTCTCGGCCGTCTTGCCGTCCCCGACCGCGATCGCCTCGACCACGCGGGTCACCACGCTGAGCCGCTTGACCGCTTCGGGCGTGTCGGCGGCCGTCGGCGCCACGGCGGCGGCGCGCGTGATGTCGCCGGCCAGCAGCAGGGCCGTGAACGCCCGCTCGCCGATCAGACCCGGGTCTTCGTCCAGGGAGGCGGCCGTGTCGAAATAGGTCGCCGCCTGCTTGGACTGTCCGTCCCGCAGCGCCGCCTGCCCCGCCAGGAACTGTCCGTACGAACTGCGCGCGTCAAACAGCGGCGAGCCCAGCGCTATCGGACCGCGCATCGTGATTTCGCGGGGAGTGCTGGAGCAGGCGGCCAGGGCGGCGACGGAAACGCAGGCGAGAAGGACTTTGATACGCGTCATCCCCGCACCCTCGGAGGTTTCGAGGCGGTCCGCAACAAAAAGCCTCCCGGTGTCAGCCGGGAGGCTTTCGAACGGATCGGACCCCGTCCTCACATGTTCGGATAGTTCGGCCCACCGCCGCCTTCCGGCGTGGTCCAGATGATGTTCTGCGACGGATCCTTGATGTCGCAGGTTTTGCAGTGGACGCAGTTCTGGGCGTTGATCTGGAAGCGCGGGTCTTGCCCCTGCTCGTTGTAGAGCACCTCGTAGACGCCGGCCGGGCAGTAGAGACGCGCCGGCTCGCCGTACTTGGGCAGGTTCACGGCGATCGGGATCGACGGGTCCTTCAGCTTCAGGTGCGCCGGCTGATCTTCCTCGTGGTTGGTGGCCGACAGGAACACCGATGACAGCTTGTCGAAGCTGATCACGCCGTCGGGCTTGGGATAGACGATCGGCTTGTAGTCCTTGGCCAGGCCCGTCGAGGCCGCGTCGGTCTTGTCGTGCGGCAGGGTGCCGAAGAACGAGAAGCCGAACAGGTGGTTGGTCCACATGTCCAGCATGCCGAACGCGCCGCCCAGGGCGGTGCCGAACTTGCCCAGCAGCGGCTTGGCGTTGCGGACGACCTTCAGCTCCTTGGCCACCCACGACTTCTCGTAGGACGCCTGATAGGCGGTCAGCTCGTCGCTGGCGCGGCCGGCCTGAACCGCTTCGAACGCGGCCTCGGCGGCCAGCATGCCGGTCTTGACGGCGTTATGGCTGCCCTTGATGCGCGGCACGTTGACGAAGCCGGCCGAGCAACCGATCAGCGCGCCGCCCGGGAAGGTAAGCTTCGGCACGGACTGGTAGCCGCCCTCGGTGATGGCGCGCGCGCCGTAAGCGATGCGCTTGCCGCCTTCCAGGTGCGGGCGAACGGACGGGTGTTGCTTGAAGCGCTGGAACTCGTCGAACGGCGACAGCCAGGGGTTCTTGTAGTTCAGGTGCACGACGTAGCCGATGGCGACGTAGTTGTTCCCGAAGTGGTACATGAAGCTGCCGCCGCCGGTCTGGTTGTCCAGCGGCCAGCCGGTGGTGTGCTCGGCCAGGCCCGGCTGGTGCTTCTCGGGCGGGACCTGCCACAGCTCCTTGACGCCAATGCCGTACTTCTGGGGCGACTTGCCCTCGTCCAGCTTGAACTTGGCGATCAGCTGCTTGGCCAGGGAGCCGCGCACGCCCTCGGCGATGAAGACGTACTTGCCGTGCAGTTCCATGCCCGGCTGGTAGTCCGGCTTGTGGTGGCCGTCCTTGGCGATCCCAACGACGCCAACGACCACGCCCTTGACCGAGCCGTCCTCGTTCCAAACGAGATCCGAGGCGGCGAAGCCCGGATAGATCTCGACGCCCAGTTCCTCGGCCTTGCCCGCCAGCCAGCGGGTGAGGTTGGCCAGCGAGGCGATGTAGCAGCCGTGGTTGTGCATGAAGGGCGGCATGGCCCACATGGGCAAGCTGAGCTCGCCCTGCGGACCCAGCAGCTTGAAGCGGTCCTTGGTGACCGGCGTCTCGAGCGGCGCGCCCTCCTCCTTCCAGTTGGGGAACAGTTCGGACAGGCCCTTGGGATCGATCACGGCGCCCGACAGGATGTGCGCGCCGACTTCCGAGCCCTTTTCCAGCAGGGCGACCGAGATGTCCGTCCCAGCCTTGGCGGCCATCTGCTTGAGCCGGATCGCGGCCGAGAGCCCCGCGGGACCGCCGCCGACGATCACGACGTCGTACTCCATCGACTCGCGTTCGAGGTCTTCGCTCATGACTTCTCCCGGCTGGGCCTTGCGGCCCATCTTATGACTTTTTGAATCACAGCTTATCCGAACGTGACGCGGAGGCGGTCAAGCGTCCGGCGTAATTTTTCGCTGCGCCGCGGCATGGATAAGGGTCTCCCGACGCGCGTGGGTTCCAAATTCCGTGGGACGCCCCGCCAAAACCGCTGACTTTTTGAGCCATCAGGCTTTATGACGGTGACATGAGCCCCGCCGTCGATCAACGCGCCGTCGAGAGCCTGCTGGCCTTTTGGGCCGACGCGGGCGTCGAGGTCTCGTACGCCGACGCGCCGATCGATCGCCTGGCCGAGGGCGTGGCGATGCTGCGGGCCAAGAGCCAGCCGCCGCCTCCCCCGCCTCCGACGCGCCCCGGACTCGCCGCCGTGCGCGGCCCGGACGTCGGGACGGCCATCGCCGCCGCCAAGGCCGCGGCCGCCGCCTGCCAGGACCTCGACAGCCTGGCCGCCGCCATCGCCGCCTTCGACGGCTGCTCGTTGAAGACCCAAGGCGCCAAGCAGGCGGTGTTCTCGCGGGGCGTCGCCGACGCGCCGCTGATGATCATTGGCGAAGGCCCCGGCGCCGACGAGGACGCGCAGGGGCAGCCGTTCGTCGGGCGCGCCGGCAAGCTGCTGGATCGCATGCTGAAGGCCGCGGGCCTGGAGGGCCGCGTCTTCATCACCAACACCGTCTTCTGGAGGCCGCCTGGCAACCGCACGCCGACGCCTCAGGAGCAGGCCGTCTGCGCGCCGTTCGTCGAACGCGCCATCGCTCTTGTTCAACCCAAGATGCTGCTCCTGGCCGGCGGCGCGTCGGCCAAGGCGATGCTCAAGCGCGACGAGGGCATCCTGACGATGCGTGGCCGCTGGTTCGAGTGGCTGTCCGAGGACAAGGCCACCGAACTGCCGGCCATGCCCACCCTGCACCCGGCGTTCCTGCTGCGAACGCCGGCCCAGAAAAAGAAGGCGTGGCAAGACCTTCTGACATTAACCGAACGGCTTGATCGGCCCGAGCGGCCCCACTAGAAGTTTCCCCTGTCAGTTGAACGGGGACGCGCGGCTTCGGGGGCGCGGATGGCTTTTTGCAGCTTTGGACTCGCGCGCTAGCCGTATTTTCGGCGGTCTTCCTGTGCTTCACGATCGCGCACGCCAGCGCGCTGGAGCCGCTGTCCCAGAACGACGCCCGCGCGTATCGCGCCGCCTTCGTCGCCGTTGATCGCGGCGACTTCGACGCCGCCGAGGCGGCCTTCGCCAATACCCGCGATCATAGCCTGGCGGGCCGCCTGGCCTTCGCCAAACTGATGCACCCCCAGCTCTATTCGGCGCGCTACGATGAGTTGACCGCTTGGCTGGACCGCTACGCCGACGAGGCGGGCGCGGAGCGGATCTACGCCCTGGCCGTCAAGCGCAAGCCCTCTGGCAAGCGGGTCGCTCCAACGCCGGTCCCGGCGCTGTTCGTCGTCGGCGATCGCGGTTCGCCGCGCGCCGACAAGGGCCGCGCCGCGCGCGAGGCCTACTATTCCGGCGACGTCCGCCGCGCCCTGTCGCTGGCTGCGGCGAGTGGCGAGCGCTGGATCGCGGGACTGTCGGCCTATCGCCTGGGCGACGCGGATCAGGCCCAGAGGTTCTTCGAGCAGGTCGCCGACGATCCCGATCAGGACGAGTGGCTGCGCGCCGCCGGCGCCTTCTGGGCGGCCCGCGCGGCCAGCCAGGCCGGCGGCGAGGATCGCGCCCGCCAGCTGCTGGTCAAGGCCAGCGCCGCGCCGCACACCTTCTACGGCATGATCGCCACGCGCCAGCTGGCGCTGATGGGGATGGCGACGCCCGACGACGCCGAGGACCCGATCGCGGCGCTGATCACCCGCGCATCGTACGCGGGGCCCGATAGCGCCTCGCTGGAGCGCCTGCTGCGGTCCGACCCCCGCGCCCACCGCGCCGCCGCCCTGGCCCAGATCGGTCGCTGGCGCGAGGCCGGCGAGGAGCTTCGCGCCGGCCTGTCCCTGGCCGACACCGAGACCCTTCGCGGCGACTGGACGACCCTGGCCCTGGCGCTCAACGCCAACGCCCCGCTCAACGCCGGCCGCCCCGTGCGCCGCGTCGGCGGCGAGGACTATCCCTTGCCCGCCCTCGAGCCGATCGGCGGCTTCACGCTGGACAAGGCCCTGGTCTACGCCCTGGTGCGCCAGGAAAGCCGCTTCGACCCCATGGCCGTGTCGAACGCTGGCGCCGTCGGCCTGATGCAGGTGATGCCGGTCGCCGCCGCGCGCGCCGCCGGCGACGACAAGCTGCTGGCCGACACCACGCCGTTGCTCGATCCCGCCTTCAACCTGCGAGTCGGCCAGGACTATTTCACCTGGCTGATGGATCGCGGCCTGCAAAGCCCCGACATCCTGCGCGCCGTAGCCGCCTACAACGGCGGTCCGGGCACGCTGAACCGCACGCTGCAACAGCTGGGCGCTGACTGCGACAGCCTGCTGCTGATCGAAAGCTTGCCGTTCCAGGAGACCCGCAACTACGTCGAGAAGGTGATGGCCAGCTACTGGACCTATCGCCGGCTGATGGGCGCCGAGACCCGCACGCTGGACGCCGTCGCCAGCGGCGCGCGCCTCGTCGACTTCCGCCTGGATCCCAAGGTCCAGCAGATCACCTCGATCGGGGAACTGGTCAGCGGGTTGCCGTAGGGGCTGACTACCAAATCCCGACCTCCCCGGCGAATGTCGGGGCCCAGCTTCATCCCGATCCGTTGGGACGAA
>CAKZJK010000221.1 GCA_936942565.1 uncultured Caulobacter sp.
GGTCCCGGCTCTCCCCCCGGCTCAAGGCCGGGGTACGGCCGGGATGACACGGGAAGAGGAGGCGAAGCCTCTTACCGCGCCACCGTTTTCAGCCGTTCGCGCAAAGTCGTGACGGCCTCGAACGGCATGTTCAGCGCGCAGAACAGTTTCTCCGGCACGCTGGCCGCTTGCTCGCGCAGCGCCCGACCCTTGTCGGTCAGCGCCACGATCACCCGCCGCTCGTCCTCCGGATCGCGGTGGCGCTCGACGAGGCCGCCCGCCTCCAGCCGCTTCAGCAGCGGGGTCAGGGTGCTGGAATCCAGGTCCAGCGCGTCGCCCAGGGCGCCGACGGTGCGCGGGCTTTGCTCCCACAGCACCAGCATGGCCAGATACTGCGGATAGGTCAGGCCCAGGGCGTCCAGGATGGGCCGATAGAGCCGCGTCATCCGGTTGGCCGCGCCGTAGAGGGCGAAGCACAGCTGGTTGTCGAGGCGCAGGACCTCGACAGGGCTCTCGGATGACGCGGATTTCTCTGTCATGTCGACTGGCTTACGCCGCCTTGACGCTGATGGCCACGTCGACATTGCCGCGCGTGGCGTTGGAGTACGGGCAGACCTGGTGGGCCGTGGCGACCAGGGCCTCGGCGTCCGCCTGGCTTAGGCCTTGGGTCTCGACTTCCAGGGCGACTTCCAGCGCGAAGCCCGCGCCGGCGCTGGCGAGGCCGACTTGGCCGGTCACGGTCGAGCCGGTCAGCGGGATCTTCTGGGTGCGGGCGACGTGGCCCATCGCGCTCTGGAAGCAGGCGGCGTAGCCGGCGGCGAACAGCTGCTCGGGGTTGGTGCCCGTCTCCTTGCCGCCCAGCGACTTGGGCATGGACAGTTGCACGTCCAGCAGGCCGTCCTCGCTGCGGACATGGCCTTCGCGGCCGCCGACGACGGTGGCGCGGGTGGTGTAGAGGGTGGTCATGGCGAAACTCCTCGCTCTCGAATGATGTGAACGATTTAATCGTGCACGATATAACTTCAAGAGCGGCGCCGTAAAAAAGATCGTGCGCGATGGAATGAGCGCCCCCTCCGTCTCGGCGCGTATCCGCGCCGATCCACCTCCCCCGCTGCGCGACGGAGGATGAGCCGCGTCTTCCTCACCCGTGAAACGGGGGAGGTGGCGCGATGCGCAGCATCGTGACGGAGGGGGCGCTAAGCCTCTAAGCCGCCCAGGCCGCCGCGAAGCGGCGCAGCAGAGAGCGGGCCAGGCTGTCCTTGTCCTTTTCGCTGGCCTCCAGGCGCAGGAAAAGGTCGCCGGCGCGGTGGTGGGCGCGGGCGGGCAGGCCCTGGCCGGCGAGGCGGACGAGGCCACGATCGGCGGCCTTGGTCGAGATCCAGGCCTGACGGGGACCCAGGGGCGTATCGGCCTCGACCCGGCCGCCCTCGGCCAGGACGCGGGGCGCGACCTTGCCGGTCAGCCAGAGGTCGTCGCCGCGCACCAGGGCGCCGTCCAGCGGCCGGTGGCGGACCTCGAACAGCACGTCCAGCAGCCGGACCTTGTCGCCCGCGCGCAGTCCGGCCGGCAGTTTCAGGCGCAGGCGGCGACCGTCGATCGACAGCTCCTCGGAGCCGCCGGAGACGGCTGTGGCGATGTCGATATCGAGAAAGACGCGGTCGACGATCGGCGGCGCGGCCACCGTAGGCGCGAAGGTCGTGGGTTGCGCCAAGGCGTCCTGCAGCAGACGGTAGGCGGCCTGGACCTCGCGAAACAGGGCCGCGTCGCCGGTCGGACGATCGGGATGGGCCCGCTTGGCGGCCTCGCGATAGGCCTTGCGCAGCGCGCGCTCGTCCGCGTCCGGCCCGACGCCGAGCAGGGCGCGGGCCGCGAAAAGCGTCAGGACGGGGCCTCTGGCGGTCATGGCCGCGACCCTGCCGCCCGGATGGTCAACGGGGCGTTAAGTTAAGACTTTCGCGTACGGGACCGGGGCTGTGGCTCGTCGTCGCCGGTCGGCTTATATGAAGATCATGAGCGACCAGACCCTGATCCCCGCCTCGCCCAGCGAGGACGACTATGTCCGCCAGGTCACCGAGGCCACGCCGCCGCCGCTGCTGTCGGAGGAGGACCCCTTCGCCCTGTTCGCCGAATGGCTGGAGGACGCGGGCAAGAAGGAACTCAACGACCCCAACGCCATGACGGTCTCGACGGTCGACGCCGACGGCATGCCCGACTCGCGCATGGTGCTGCTGAAGGACTTCGATAGCCGAGGCTTTGTCTTCTACACCAACACCCACAGCGCCAAGGGGCGGGAGCTGGCCGCCAATCCGAAGGCCGCCATCCTGTTCCACTGGAAGTCGCTGCGCCGCCAGGTGCGGATCCGGGGCCTCGTCGAGCCGGTGACCGAGGCCGAGGCCGACGCCTATTTCGCCAGCCGCGCTCGCCACAGCCAGATCGGCGCCTGGGCCAGCGATCAGTCCCAGCCGCTGCCCGAGCGCCACGCGCTGGAAAAGCGGGTCGCCGAGATGGGCCTGAAGTTTGGCCTCGGGAAAGTGCCGCGCCCGCCGCATTGGTCGGGCTATCGCATCGTCCCGGCCACGATCGAGTTCTGGCGCGACCGCCCGTTCCGCCTGCACGAGCGGCTGGTGTTCGACCGCTTCGGCGACGGCTGGACGACGAAGCGGCTGTTCCCCTAGGCCAGTCGGTACTGGCCGCCTAGCCCTTCGCCTTCGGCGACGACGCGCCCTTCCTTCACCAGCTGGTTCATGTGGGCCAGGACCGACAGCGCCGCGGCTGGGTGAAGGCGCGGATCGACGGCGGCGTAGAGGCTCGGAACCATGGCCGGGATCGAGGTGAAGCCCGCGCCCAGCGCTTCCAGGATCTGCGCCTCGCGCGCCCGGCGGTGGGCGATATAGGCGTCGACAAAGGGACCGACCTCCCGAACTGGCGCGCCGTGGGTCGGCCACAAGGTGTCGAAATTCCGCGCTCGCACCTTGGCCAGGCTGGCGAAATAGTCACCCATGTCGCCGTCGGGCGGCGTGATCACCGTCGTCGACCAGCCCATGATGTGGTCGCCGGAGAACAGGGCGCTCTCTTCCTTCAGCGCGAAGCAGACGTGGTTGGAGGTGTGGCCCGGCGTGGTCACCGCCTCCAGCGTCCAGCCCGCGCCATGGATCACATCGCCGTCGGCCAGTCCCACGTCGGGGCGGAAGCGATCGTCGGCCCCTTCCTCCAGGCCCGGCGCGGCCTCGCCATGGCTCACGGGCGCGGGTCGGCCGAGGACCTTGGCCCCGAACAGCTCGGCCAACGGGCGGGCCAGGGGACTGTGGTCGAGATGATGGTGCGTGACCAGCACGTGGGTCACGCGCTCGCCGGCCAACGCCGCCTTCAGCGCCTCGAAGTGCTCGGGCAGGTCGGGGCCCGGGTCGATCACCGCCACCTCGCCTTGGCCCACGATATAGACGCCCGTGCCGGTAAAGGTGAACGGCCCCGGGTTTCGGGCGATCACCCGCCGGATCAGCGGAGAGACTTGGTCGCAACGGCCGTACTCGAACGCCAGCTCGCGGACGAAGGGGATCATGCGGGTCGCTCCGATTTCGGACGGCTGGCGCGGCGCCGGTCTTGCGCTGGGAGCCCCGAGTATCTCAGGGGCACCGGATCATGGCGACCGACGCGGCGATTTTTGTTTCAAAACGGCTTCAGCGCGCGGCCTTCGCGGTCCTCTGTATCATGCTGGCGCAGTTCGCTCTGGCCAGCTGCCATGCCGAACCGACGCCGATGGCCGCGCGAGTGGCGTCCTTCTAGCCCTCAGGCCGGCAAAACGCCCGAAAGATCGTAGCCGGCGTTCAGGCCCTGATCGACCAAGGTCCGGCGATCGGCGCCGGCCAGGGCTTGGCCGATCGACCAGGTCACGATCGAGCGCGTGCCCGAGCGGCAGAAGGCCAGCACTGGCCCGCCGGCCGCCTCGACGGCTTCGCGCACCGTCTCGACCTGGTCCGGCGTCGGCCCGCCACGCACCGGCACATAGAGATAGTCCAGTCCCGCGGCCCGCGCGGCCGCCTCGATCGCCGCGCTGGAGGGCTGGCTGGGGTCTTCGCCATCGGGGCGATTATTGATCACCAGAACAAACCCCTCCGCCGCGGCGCGGGCCATGTCGGCTTCCGTGACCTGGGGGCTGACCGAAAGAGAGTCGGTGACGCGTCGAAAATCGCTCATGGCTCCGCCGAACTGATAGGCCGCGACGCGCTTCGTCGCGGCGTTATTCTCGCGACCAACCGGCGCCTAGACAATGGTCAGTTCCCTCCCGCGGTGCACGTGGGGGTGGCAGGGGCGCGGCAATCTTTCGAAGCGATGTGTCATATCCGTGAAACTATCGACCACATTTCGGCGTGTGGTGGGTGTCATCTTGCGCAAGTCAAGCCTGTGTGGGGCGATATTTGGTCTCCGGGAAGCCCATCCCAGTCGTGCGCTAACGTTGATATCCAGTGATCGAATAGTCCTTCGGAAACAAAGATATGTGGAAATTTTTCCTCGTCACCCCGCGGCTCGGTAACGTCTATTGAGCCTTGGTCGCCGGAAATTGGGGCAGACTGTGGCTGATTTACGACACGTCGGCGACATGTGAATTACAATTCAGCAATCGCAATTGACCCTCGGGCGCGAGGGCTCCTAACGTCCCATTAACCGGGGGTTTTGTTCCGGGACACAAGGAGTCTGGTGGCGCAATTCGGCGGTTTTCCGCTCCAGACCGGGCAAAGTTACCAGAGGGGTTCTTGCTCGGTTTGCCGCTCGCGCCACTTTCAGAGGGGATATTTCAGCATGAATTCCACCAAAGGTAGCGCGCGCGCGCGGCTGCTGACGACGACGCTGCTGGCCGGCCTGGCCACCGTCGCGATGCCGATGGCGATCGGCGCTGTCGCGACGCTGGCGCCGACCATGGCCAGCGCTCAGGACTATTCGAGCGGCACGCTCAACGGCACCGTCACCGACGCCACCGGCGCGCCCGTCGCCAACGCCACGGTCAAGGTGAAGTCGCTCAGCCAAGGCTTCGAGCGCAACCTGACCACTGACAGCGAAGGTCGCTTCCGCGCCGCTCTGATCCCGATCGGCGGCTACTCGGTCGCCATCTCGGCCCCCGGCTACCTGCCCACCACCGACGGCAACGTTCGCGTTCAGCTCGGCGGCGCCTCGAACTACGGCTTCACCCTGCCCAAGGAAGGCGAGGTCGACGCGGTCGTCATCACCGCCACCGCCAACCCGCAGCTCGACTTCGCGGGCACGACCACCGGCGCCGTGATCGACGTCGAAAACCTGACCAAGCAGGTCCCGGTCGTCCGTAACGTCACCGCCCTGACCCTGCTGGCTCCTTCGGCCGTCGAAGGCACCGCCGCGTTCAGCACCCAAGGCCAAGGCCAGGCCTCGATCGGCGGCTCGTCGGTCGGTGAAAACGTGTTCTTCGTGAACGGCCTGAACATCACGAACTTCATCAACGGCATCGGCGCCGGCATCGTCCCCTTCGACTTCTACAAGACGGTCGAAGTGAAGACGGGCGGCTACTCGGCCGAGTACGGCCGCGGCACCGGCGGCTTCATCAACGCCGTCACCAAGTCGGGTTCGAACCAGTTCTCGTTCGCCGTCCACGGCAACTACGAGCCGAACTCGCTGCGTGAGAAGGCCCCGAACACCTTCCAGACGACCAACAAGCTGGGCGGCTCCACCCTGAAGGAGCTGTCGTTCGAAGCTTCGGGTCCGATCATCGAAGACCACCTGTTCTTCTACGTTCTGGGCGACTTCGCCGATACGAAGACCAAGATCGCTTCGCCGACCGCTGGCTACTACGGCACCCGCAAGTCGAACGACCCGTTCTGGGGCGTCAAGCTGGACGGTTACATCACCGACCGTCAGCACCTTGAACTGACCTATTTCGACACCAAGCAGACCCGCGAGCAGCTGCGCAATCCCTACAACGGGACGACGATCAACACCGATCCGTCGCGCGCCCTGACGCTGATCGACGGCTTCGGCGGCACGAACTGGGTGGGCCGCTACACGGGCACCTTCACCGACTGGCTGACGGTTTCGGCCGCCTACGGCAAGTCGGAGCTGAACAACGAGTCGTATACCGACAAGCCGGGTAACCCGATCGTCCAGGACGCTCGCTCGGGCACCACCCGCGTGATCTCGACCCAGAACGTTTCGGCGTTCAACAGGCCCGCCCACGCCGAGCGTGAATTCTACCGCGGCGACGTGGACCTCTACTTCTCGCTGTTCGGCGATCACCACATCCGCGCCGGCTTCGACCACGAAGAGACCACCTACAACAACTTCGGTTCGCGCAACGGCGCTGGCGCCGGTGGCGGCAAGCTGGGTCAGAACTGGGTCTATCGTAAGAACCTGACCTCGGTGGTCAGCTCGCAAGGCTTCGCGCCGGGCGAAGAGTGGGTGGAACTGCGCACCTTCGACGGTGGCGGCTCGTACGGTGGCGTCAACAAGGCCATCTACATCCAGGACTCGTGGGACATCACCGATCGCCTGAGCCTGAACCTGGGCTTCCGTCGTGACCAGTTCCTGCTGAAGGACGACCAAGGCCGCGCCTTCTCGGAGTTCGACAACGAAAAGGCCGCCCGCGTCGGCTTCACCTGGGACCCGACCGGCGAAAAGAAGGACAAGGTGTTCGGCTTCTACGGCCGCTACTACCTGCCGGTCGCCGCCAACACGGCCTACCGCGCCGCGTCGAACAACCTCGACGTCCGCCAGTACTTCCGTCCGGTCAGCGGCACCACCTTCACGGTTGATCCGGTCACCGGTCTGCCGGTTGGCGGCCTGGGTCCGATCGTCACCCGCGTGACGAACCCGACCTTCACCGCCCTGGGCATCTGCCAGCAGCTGTACATCGACCGCGGTATCGTCCCGGTCGCCGCCGGCACCCGCGCCTGTAACGTCGGTTCGTCGGGTGAAACCCCGCCGCCGGAATCGATCTCGGCTCTGAACGTCAAGTCGACGATGGAAGACGAGTACATCCTGGGCTACGAGCGCCGCTTCAACAGCCTGTGGAAGGCCGGCGTCACGCTGACCTACCGCACGCTGCAACGCGCCGCCGACGACACCTCGATCGACGCCGCCGTGGTCGCCTACTGCAAGGCCAACGGCATCGCCGGCTGCGAAGACATCTGGAGCGGTCTGCACCAGTATCTGATCGTCAACCCGGGCCTGGACGTCGTGGCGGTCCTCTCGGATCCGCTGCCGGGCGAAACCCAGATCCGCACCTTGACCCTCAAGGCCAGCGACCTGGGTCTGCCCAAGGTGAAGCGTGAGTACGTCGCTCTGGAGTTCAAGTTCGAGCGTGCGTTCGACGGCAAGTGGGGCCTGCAAGGTTCGTACGTGCTGTCGGAATCGAAGGGCAACTTCGAAGGCGCCGTGAAGTCCGACACCGGTCAGGCCGACGCCGGCATCACCTCCGACTTCGACACCCCCGGCTTCATCCCGGGCACCTACGGCTTGCTGCCGAACCACCACGCTCACCAGTTCAAGCTGTTCGGGTCGTACGCGATCACCGACAACTTCCTGATCGGTGGTAACGCCTCGGTCGTGTCGCCGCGTCACTACGGCTGCCAAGGCCTGGTGCCGACGTCCCTGTTCCCGGACACCGCTGGTCCGTCGAACACGTACGCCCCGCTGCCGGCGCACTACTGCCAAGGCAAGCTGGCCCCGCGTGGCGCTTCGATGGAAGGCGACTGGATCAAGCGCTTCGACCTGTCGCTGCGCTACACCGTGCCGGAAAAGATCCTGCCGGCCGGCAACCTGGTCCTGCGCGCCGACGTCTTCAACCTGTTCAACTTCAAGGGCGCTCAAGAGCTCTACGAAGTTGGCGATCTGGTTGGCGGCGGCGTCGACCCGAACTACGGCAAGCCGGGCGCGACCTCGGGCACCGTGGGCTCGGGCTACCAGACCCCGCGTTACGTGCGCGTCGGTTTCGACCTGCAGTTCTAATTCGGGAGGCGGCGGGGAGACCCGCCGCCAAACCGGACGCGAAAAAGAGAAACGGCGGAGGGAGACCTCCGCCGTTTTTTTGTTTGTCTTGAGGTGGGGCTGGGCGCTCGTCAGTTGAGAGCGCGATAGGCCTCGAAGAACGGGGCGAGATGGCGCTCGTAGCGGCGCGAGGAAGAGACCGAGCTCTTGTACAGCGGCTGACGGACCTGGCCGGCGCTGGCGGTTTGCACGGGCCGTTGCGTGAGGTGGAAGTCGATCGCCGTCGGATCCGGCGTCAGACCGCAGTGCCGCTGGATGCGCTCGATCCAGACCCCCGGCTGGTCGACCAGCTGCTCGTAGGGGACAGTCA